>CALGIB010000119.1 GCA_937915955.1 uncultured Pseudomonadota bacterium | reverse complement strand
CTGGTCGGCCGAGCGCGACGGAAACCGGGCGCGGGCCGTGCGGCGCCAGGCCTGCGAGCAGGGGGCCGCCTCCTCCTGCGTGGCGCTGGGAGAGCCCGAGCGGGCCTGCGTCGCCGGAGATCCGGTGTCCTGCCAGGAGCAGTTCGAGGCCCAGCGCCGAGGGCCCAGCTCGGCCGAGGCCATCGCCCTCAAGGCCGCTTGCGAGACCCAGCCCCTGGCCTGCGAGCTGCTCGAGGAGTTCGGCTGGAGAGGCGGCTGGGTGCAGGACTTCCGCCTGCTCGAGGGCCGGGAGCCGGGCGCTCAGCACCAGCAGGTGGCCTCGGTGCGGGCGCTGCCGGGGGGCCTGGTGGTGGTCCAGGAGGACCTCGCTCCGCTGCAGGTCTTCGACCCGGCGACGGGCCAGCGGGTGGAGCTGCTCGAGCCCCTGGAGCGGTGGCCGCGGACCGCGAGGCGCTGGAGCGGCGAGCTGATCCAGGACGGCCACGTGCAGGCCCACGCCAAGCTCGGCCAGCTGCGCCTCACGGACGCCCAGGGGGTGGACCTGGGTCCGCCGCTCCGAGGTCGGCTGCCCTACGAGACCGACATGCACCTGCTCGTGCTGCCCGAGCGCGTCGTCGTCGACGGTCGCCTGGTGCTCGACCTGGTCGCGGAGCCCTCGCGACCCACCACCGAGGGTCTCGGCGAGCTGAAGGCTCCGGTCCAGGCGCCCTCCCAGTCCGCGCCGGCGGCCCCAGTCCGGCTCGGCGTGCAGACCCAGCCCGGGGCGCGCGTGGCCGTCTACGCCCAGGGCGGTCGCTTCCACCTCGTCCAGGGTGTCGCCGACGCCCAGGGGCGCTTCGACGCCCCCGATCTGCCCGCGGGACTGCTCGAGGTCTGGGTCTTCACCGCCGCAGGCAGCGACCGCGCGGTGAAGCAGGCCGACCAGGACCTCGAGCTCGAGCTGCTGGAGCTCGACCAGCCCGTGGTCCGCGGCCAGGTCCTGCTGGACGGCGACCCGGTGTCCTCGGGCCTGGTCTACGACTCGACCTTCCCGGACTCTCCTCGCTTCCCGATCGCCCCCGACGGCAGCTATGTGCTGCCGACGAAGCTGGGCCAGGACTCGATCCGCGTTCGGGCCGAGGGCCCCGAGGGGCTCTCCGCCGACCGCCGCGTCCGCTTCGAGCCGCCGGCCCTGGCCTACGTGCTGGACCTGGATCAGCTGCCCTGGACCGACCCCCACGTCCTGCGGGTGCGGCTCGTCGACGGCGCGGGGGAGGGGGCCGACGAGGGGGCTCAGGTGTGGGTCGGCGAGCTCCAGCAGCGCTGCGTCGACGGGCAGGTCGCGCTGCTCCGGGACGGGGCGGTCGGGGTGGAGGCGATCTGGGTCGGACAGGTCCACAAGCGGGCCGCTCCGGTCGGGCCCACAGAGCTCCTCGTGCGCTTCGAGACGGGTCGCCTGGCGCTGCTCACGGACCGGGGCTCGATCCGCATCGTGGACCAGGGCGGCACGGTCGACCCCGCCACGTTGGGGGTCTGGCCCGGCGGCGAGCACCTGGGCAGCGGCCCCCTTCGCCTGCTGTACTGGGACGGCGAGCGGCTCTTCGAGCAGCACCTGCGGCTGGAGCCCGGCGAGCTCCGTCGGATCCCGCCGCCGTCCGCGCCGTTCGGCCACTGGGTCCGAGGCCGGGCGCTCGACGACCAGGGCCGGCCCTGGATCGGCCTGGACGTCTCCGCCCTCGCCATCGAAGGGCTGCCGCTGTCCCGGCTCGAGCAGGATCCCGGCCTGGCGCGCCTCGGTGTGCAGGACGGGGTCACCGCGATCGACGGCTCCTTCCAGGTCTGGCTGGCCCCTGGGGTCCGCAGCTTCCGGCTTGGCAACCGGGACATCGAGGTGCGGGTCGTCGATCGGGACGTGGACCTGGGCGGGCTCGTGCTGGAGTGAGCCGGTCGGGCGCGGTGGTGCTACCGTGCCCCGGTTCTGGCCTTGGAGGAGGCAATGCGCAAGCTTGCGCTCGGCGTCGGTGCACTCGCTGCCCTGACCGCCTGCGACGACACGCTGTTCAACACGGAGACGCCGGACACCGGGCCCATGGCCGAGGGCTACTGCGGCGCCCAGCAGCTGCTGGAGGCCGAGTGCGCGACCTGCCACGGCGACGGCAACCCCAGCGCAGGTCTGGATCTCGTCACCGATCTGCACGCCGCGACGGTCAACGTCACGGGCTCGGAGTGGGGCCAGGTGCTGGTGGTGCCCGGGGACAAGGAGAGCTCCTTCCTCTACCTCAAGATGACCGACCGCCAGGGCGAGTCCGGCGCGGTCATGCCGATGGGCGGCGCCCTCGACCCGGACAAGCTGGCCATCATCGGGGACTGGATCGAGTCCGGCGCGAGCAGTGACTGCGCCGAGGGCGACGCGGACACCGACGCGGACGCGGACACGGACGCGGACACGGACACGGACACCGACACGGACGTCGCCGGCACCTGGTGCGCCACCGAGGCCATCTTCACGAGCCAGGGCTGCGTGGACTGCCACGACTCCGGCGCCGCGGGCTACTCCCACCTCGACTTCACCGCGGACGCCTACCCGCAGCTCGTGCTGCAGCCCGCCACCGGCAGCGAGGGCGCCGTCCTGGTGGTGCCTGGCTACCCCGAGGCCTCGCTCCTGTACCGCAAGGTCAGCCACACCGTGTCCGAGGGCGAGGGCGACGTCATGCCCCCGCCAGAGGCTCCCAAGCTCGACGACGCCTACGTCCAGTCGGTCTACGACTGGATCGCGGCCGGCGCCATCGAGGAGGACTGCGCGCGATGAGTCTGCTCCTGCTCTTCACCAGCAACGCGCTGGCCTACATCGACCCCGCCTGTCAGGACTTCGTGGACGAGGGCGGGCGCCAGTTCTACGAGGACGACCAGGCCCAGGCCAACTTCATGGCCAACTACTTCGGCCTGACCACCAGCTACTCCGGGCTGCACGGCGCGGTCCCGCACGACCCAGGCTCGGGCGCCATCAGCTTCGAGGCCGCGGGGGTCCCGCCGCTGTCCTGCGAGCGCCGCCTCGTCCTGGGCACCACCAAGACCGAGGACACCAACAAGACGCCCGTGGTGCCTCGCCTGCGCCTGAGCTTCGCGATGCCCAAGCTGGGCCCGGCCGTGGTCTACGGCTCGGTCGGCTACATCCCGCCGGTGCCCTTCGCGGGGGTGCGCAACGTCATCCTCTCGGGTGAGATCGGCGTGGGCGTCCCCCTGGACTCCGGCCTCGAGCTGGGCGTGCGCTACCACCACACCATGCTGAAGACGGTCGGCGAGATCGCCACGCCCTTCGTCCAGGGCGACACGGCCTACGACGACTTCTTCCTGGGCAGCAGCCTGGGCGCGGATGGCGTGGTCAGCTTCCACAGGGACAGGCTGACGCCCTACCTGGCTGTCGGCGTGATGGACGTCTCGACCTTCTTCCTGGTCGGCGACGACGCCTACATCGCCGACAACACCCAGCCCTACGTGGGCATGACGACCTCGCTGGGCTTGCAGGCGCGGGTGATGAAGAAGGTCGATCTGGCCGGCGAGCTCTACTCGGCGCTGCCGCCCTTCTCGGCCGAGGCGCGGGACCTCGGCGCGGGCCGCGTCTACACCGGGCGGCTCCGGGTCGGCTACGTCTTCGGCCCCAGCCCCGAGGGATGAGGGGGTTGTCGCGACCCTCGGTCCCGAGCGGCATCCATCGCGGACAACCTCCGAGGACTCGACGATGCTGCTGATGATGCTCTCCCTGGCCTGTGGCGCCGACTCCCTTGGCAACAGCGCTGACGTCGAGGCCGTGACCCAGCTGGTCCAGGACGAGCTGGACGCCGGCTACGAGGGCTGGGATCAGCTCCCCGGCTACGAGGGCGTCATCGAGAGCTCCTCGGTGCACGGCAGCCACGTGCAGATCTGGGTGAACGAGGCGGCGCTGGGGGCCGTCGAGGCGGCCGACGGCGGAGACATGCCCGAGGGCGCGATGCTGGTGAAGCAGGGCTACGACGACGCCGAGGGGACCGACCTCGGCAACCTGACCGCCATGTACAAGGACGCCGACTTCGGCTGGTTCTGGTACAGCGAGAGCCCGGACGGCGAGGTCCTGGAGGCCGGGGACGCCTCGGCGTGCAGCGGCTGCCACAGCGCCGGGCAGGACATGGTCCTGGTCACCACCTGGTGATGCTCGGGCTGGTCGGGGTGGCTTTGGCGGGCGTCGAGCTGGTCTCGGGGCAGCCTCAGGACCAGGACTTCGTGGACTGTCTGGCCAGCCCCGCCTGCGCGGACAGGTTCCAGCGCTTCCTCGGTCAGTCCATGGCCGAGCAGGCCTTCGCGATGCAGAACGACAGCCAGCTCGGCAGCGCGGCCACGCACGGCGGCCACGGCGTGTACCTGGGCGCGGGGCTGGCGACCTTCCCCTTCGGTGCGCCCGAGGCCAACCTGTCCGGCAAGGAGGAGAACACCTCGTTCTCGCCGGTCTTTCCTCGCGTCCAGGCTGCCTGGGTGCGCCAGGGCCAGTCCTGGCGGATGGGACTCGGGACCTGGGGCCTGCCGCCCATCCCGGTCGGCGGCGCCTCGGCCTGGACCACGGGGATCGAGCTCTCCGCGGCTCGCGAGCTGGACTCGGGCTGGCGGCTCGGGGGCGAGCTCGACCTCAGCGTGCTGGTCGCCCACGCGCCCATCACCGCCAGCGACGAGCAGCTGGACAGCCGGGACTCGTTCGCGAACCCCGACAACCTGGACCCCGAGCAGGCCGAGGCTTGCGGCGAGGACGGCTGCATCGACACCTTCACGATGGTGAACCCCCAGCTGCGGGTGGTCGCCAGTCGGGACCTCGGAGACAGCCTGAGCCTGTACGGCAAGGCCGGCTTGTCGTGGATGCACCACACCCTGGACGTCGAGTACGACGGCACGAGCTGGGCCATGGACGTGCCCGTCGGCAGCCTGCACGCGGGCGCGGTGTGGTCGCCGCGCCCGCGTGTCGCGCTGAGCCTCGGAGCGGCGGCGGCCTACAAGAGCTCGGCCATCCACCGAGGCGCGGGCGGGCCGCTGCTCTACACGCTTCGAGGCTCGCTGGCCTTCGCGCTCTGATCGCTCAGGGGATCGTCGCCGAGCTCGACAGCGAGCCCGCCTCGAGGGTCCAGGTGCCCGAGGGCAGGCCCTCGATCCGGTAGCTCGCGTCCAGCCTGCAGGTGCAGTCGCAGGGGTCGGGGCCCAGCTCGTAGGTCGCGCCGACGACCTTGGCGTCGCGGTCCACGTCCAGGGTCACGCGCAGGTACTCGGGGCAGCAGCCCTCGGCGAAGGCGGAGTGCGCGACCCCGACGCCGCCGTCGCTGACGAGCGTGCCGAGGACCTCGACGCTGGAGGTGCCGCAGCCGACCTCGGGGGCCTGGACCGAGACGTCGGTGTCCGTGTCCGTGTCCGAGTCGGCGTCGCTGTCGGCGTCGCTGTCGGCGTCGCTGTCGGCGTCGCTGTCGGCGTCGCTGTCGGTGTCCGTGTCGGACTCCTCGGGCGGGCTGTCGGGCGGGGCCAGGACCGGCGGCGGGCAGCCCAGCAGCAGGATCAGGGCAGGGACCATCAGGCTCATGTCAGCTCCGAGCTCAGGATGGCACCGCGGCTGGCCATCAGCCACAAGCCGACGTGATGCGCCGCGGGTCGGTCGTGGAGGCCCGGGGCGTGGAAGGTCTCGCAGCCGGGCTCGTGCACGACGACGCGCAGGTTCTCGATCTCGCCGACGTAGCGAGGCCGCTCGGCCTCTGGGTGCGCGCTGGTCAGCAGGCCGTGGTTCCGGGCCGAGAGCACCGTGACCACGAAGTCGGACACGCAGATGTCGGTGCAGTCGCCGACGACGACCAGGGTGACGATGTCGTGGGTGATCACCCAGTCGCAGAAGGCGTTGTTGTTCGTATCGCGGTCGATGGCGCCGACGAAGCCGTTGATGCAGTCCTTGCGGATGACCGTGACCCGGGGCTCGTCCAGCAGCCAGGCCAGGTCGGGGTCGATGTCCTCCTCGCCGGTGCCGATGACGCCGTGGGGCGGGTAGGGCGGCTCGGGGATGTCGGCGTGGTGGGTGTCCAGGAAGCACAGGGTGTGCAGCCGGTCCCCCAGCAGTCCCCGGAGCTCGGTCCAGCGCTCCCCGATGCGACGGACCATCGGGACCATGTGGGTGGGGTCCGACAGGTTGCC
>CALGIB010000118.1 GCA_937915955.1 uncultured Pseudomonadota bacterium | reverse complement strand
CGGGGTTGTTCAGCTCGTGCGCCAGGCCCGCGCCCATCTGGGCGACGGCGGCGAGCCGGGAGGACTCCACGAGCCGCCCCTGCGTCTCCTCCAGCTCGGCGGTGCGGGCCTCGACGCGCGCCTGGAGGTCCTCGTTCCAGGCCTGGATCTCGGCGTTCTTGCTGGCGATCTCGGCCTGGTTCGCGGCCAGCTGGGCCGAGGTTGCGTTGAACACCCGCGCCAGATCCTCGAGCTCCGCGACCGGGTCGTGAGAGGACAGGTCAACCGGCTCGTAGTCCCCGTCGCCCAGGCGCTCCGCGGCACGCCGCAGCGTGGTCACCGGCCTGGCGATCTGCCGGGCCGACACCAGCCCCATGGCGGCGACGAGCAGCAGCGCCACGATATAGACGAAGCGGGTGCGCAGCTCGATCTGGTCCCCGCCGCGCGTCGCCAGCGACTCGGGGACCGCGACGACCGCGGTCCACTCGGTGCCCCGCACGCTGCTGAAGCCGGCGAGCACCGGACCCTCGGCGGCCTCGTAGCGGAGCACGCCCTCGACCTGGCCCAGGAAGCTCCGGGCGAGCTCGGTGTCGACCAAGCCTACCTCACCGAGCACCTCGTCCCCGCCGCGATCCAGGAGCACAGCGGCGCCGCCGGGCACCGCCTGGGCGCGGACCTGCTCCTCGACCTCGACGAGGCTGACCTCGAGCGCCACGACCACGTCCCCCTCGGGGCCCGAGACCGCCAAGGCCACCAGCGGTGGTCCGCCGGGCTCGGACCGGTAGATGCGGCCCAGCGCCAGCCCCTCCTCGAGCGCGCCGGTCAACGGCACCTCCTGCCGGAAGCGCTCCAGCCGGGCGTCGTCGACGATCTGGTGAGAGCCCAGGTTCTGCTGGGGGGTCGTGACCCGCGTGGCCTCGGTGAGCGGCTTGCCCTCGGTGTCGAAGATCCAGACCGCGTTCACGCTCTCGAACTGAAGGTAGAGCAGGCGCTGGAGCCCCTCAAGCCGCGGCTCGTCCAGCTCCTCGACCTGCCACACCGCAGTGGCCAGCTGGACGGTCCGGGCCAGGTCCCCGATCCAGGTGCTGGCGTAGATCGACAGGCCCGCGGCCTGGCGCTCGTAGAGCTCGCGGGCCTGCTCGACGTGGTGCTCCCGCGCCATCCGCGAGGTCATCACACCGGTGACCAGGAGTGGCACCAGCGTGGACAGGCCGATGACGAGGATCAGGCGGACGCTTAGCCGCAACCCCGCTCAGTCCTCGACAGGGAAGCGCATCGTGAAGCGCGTGCCCTGGCCCGGCTGGCTCTCCACCGAGATGACGCC
This sequence comes from uncultured Pseudomonadota bacterium, assembly GCA_937915955.1. Classification (GTDB taxonomy): domain Bacteria; phylum Myxococcota_A; class UBA796; order UBA796; family CAJQPC01; genus JAAESX01. Next base: position 535 of record CALGIB010000118.1, on the reverse strand, counting down.
GCGGTACTTCGTCACGATCCGGTAGACGATGTTGAGGCCCAGGCCGGTGCCCTTTCCAGGCGCCTTGGTCGTGTAGAAGGGGTCGAAGATCAGGCCCAGCTTGTCCTGGGGGATGCCCGGGCCGTCGTCCGAGACCTCGGCCCAGACGTGCTTGGGATCCTGTCCGGCGCGCACGTGCACCGCGCCACCGCCGTGGGTGTGCACCGCCTCGACGGCGTTCTTGACAAGGTTGACGAAGACCTGCTGGACCTCGTTGGTGCGGGCCTGGAGGTAGCTGCCTGTGGTGCTGCAGTCGCGCAAGGCGGCGAAGGCCTCACTGGGGGCGAAGGCGACGCCATCGGTGTCCACCAGATTTCGCATGGCGACGATGTAGCGGGTGGCCTCTTCCAAGATGACCAGCGGGCGGATCACCAGGGAGCGGTTGTCGACCTTGGTGCCGCCGCTGTCGATCTCAGCGAAGTGCGCCACTTGGGTCAGCTTGCCGTCATCGCCCACCTTCAGCAGCAGGGTCGGGCTGTGGGCCTCCAGCGACAAG
>CALGIB010000117.1 GCA_937915955.1 uncultured Pseudomonadota bacterium | reverse complement strand
GGCGGCGAGGGCTCCAGCGCCAGGCGGCGAGCAGGGCCACGGGGATCCAGAGGAACCACGCGAACTCGAGCGCGAAGCTAGCCAGGTAGCGCAGGCCGGCCTCGGGCCAGGACTCCCCGACCTTCGCGTAGAAGGTGTTGGGCAGCCAGAGCCCATAGGTGGCGTGGCGCCAGAGCAGGTGGACGCCGATGAGCCCCATCGGCGCCAGGGCCAACAGCTTCCCGGGCTCACGCCGCCGAGCGGCCTCGCTCACGACGAGCGCGCCCGTGGCCGCGCAGAACAAGAGGCCGTCAGGGCGGGTCAGCGCCAGGCCCGTGGCCAGCGCCCCGAGCACCAACAGGCTGCGACGGGGGCCCAAACCCTCCAGCGACCAGGCCACCAGGAGCAGGATGAACAGCGCCGTCTCCAGCCCCGAGCTGGTCCAGGCCAAGAAGCTCCGATTGCTGAGGGTGCCCAGCAGGACCAGGACCGGGACGGCCCAGGCCGCCCGGCCCGACCAGGCCCCCCGAAATGCCCGGAGACCGACGATCACCACCGTGCCCATCGAACAGAGCAGCGACACCCAGGTCGCGGACCGCGGCGGAGGCACACCGGTGACCGACCAGACCGCGTCCAGCAGCAGCACCCAGGACAGGCTCGTGTAGCCCTCGACGGCCGCGAAGGGCTCCGGGTTCCAGGTCAGGCCCCAGCCCAGCCGGCGGGCCTGAATGTAGCGAAACGCGATGTAGGCGTCGTCGCAGACGAAGTGGAACCACCGCCAGCCGAGCACCAGGAGCGCCAGCGCGAGACTCACCACGACGATCCGGCTGCGGAGCGGAGCTCTCATCGCGGGAGCCTACCAACGTCAGCGCTTCGTCAGCTGGGCCAGCTACCCCGAGTGACTCCCAGTCGATAGCATCGGTGGGCCTTGAGCCCACTCCTGCTGTCGATCGCTCTGGCTCGTACGACCGAGCCCACCCTGAGCCCGTCCCTGCTGGTCGATACCTGGACCAGCGAGGACGGGCTCCCGGTCGATCTGGTCACCGACGTCGTCGTGGACGGTCAGGGCTTCGTCTGGGCCACTACCTTCGACGGCCTGGTGCGCTTCGACGGTCAGCGGATGCGCGTCTTACCGCCGCTCCGAGTTCCCGGAGCTGCCCAGCAACCGCCTCACCGGGCTCGCCCTCGCCGCCGACGGCGCGCTCTGGTTCACCGCCGAGTCCGGGGAGCTCGTGCGCTTCGACGGGGAGCGCTTTCGCTCCTGGAGCTTTCCCGGTCCCCGACTCCACCGACTGAGCGGGCAGGGAGGCCAGCTCTGGGCGGTGGGCGCCAAGGGTCTGGTGCGGATCAGCGGCCCCGAGCCAGAGTTCCATCCCCTGCCAGAGCGGACCACCGGCGCGGGCCTGGTGAACGGCGAGATCTGGGTCGCGACCCCGAGCGAAGGCATCTGGCGGCTGAGGGCGGGGAGCCTGGAGCCGGTCCCGGGGACGCGGTCGCTGCGCGATGGCCGAGTCGTCCTCGAGGGGCCCGACGGCGTGGTCTGGCTAGGGGACGCGCAGGGTCTCTGGCGCCTCGATGAGGGACAGATCGAGCCTGTGGAGACCGGACGAGGGGCCGAGGTCTGCGAGCTGGCATGGCTCGAGGGCGAGCTCCACGTCCGGGACACCCTGGGCTGGTGGAGCCCTGGCGACCCGGCCCCGCCCTCGACCCCTCACCGGCGCTGCTCACCCGACTCGGACGCCCCCTGGTTCATCGGCCACAACAGCCTGCGCCACGGCACCGAGCGGGTCCTGGAGACGGAACACCAGATCGCCGCCGTGACCGAGGCCCCCGACGGCTCTGTGTGGATCGCCTCGGAGGGGGGTGGGCTGAAGCGGGTGAAGCCGCGGACGGTCGAGGGGCGCGCGCTGCCGGCCGAGCTGGGCGTGCCCTGGACCCTGCTCTTCGACCTGGACGACAGCCTGTGGATCGGCACCTACGACCCTTCGGTCTGGCGCATGCGTGAAGGGGTCTCGGCCCCGGTGCCCCGGCGCAGCGAGGAGCTCGCCCGAGCGATGGTGCCCTCGCTGATGATCGGCCCCGAGGGCCGGGTCTGGATGCCCGAGGGCGGCGGCCTCTGCGCGTGGAGCGAGGAGAGCTGCGAGCCCCTTGACCTCGGCCCCATCGGTCGCGTGACCACCCATGGCTTCCGCGCGGCCCACCTGGACGGCGAAGGCGCTGTCTGGCTCGCCGGCGACCGGTCCTTGTGGCGACGCACTCCCGACCAGGGCTTCGAGGAGGTGCTCGACGAGGGCGAGTCCATCGGCCGGGCCAGCGTGGTGGCCGACGACGAAGGCACCGTCTGGGTGGGCACGCTGGGCGGCGGCGTCCTGCGCGTCGACGACCGGGGCTCGCGGCGCTGGACGCGCGAGGAGGGCCTGTCCAGCGACCACGTCCGAGCCATCTGGCCCGCCCCGGAGGGCGGCGCCTGGGTCGGCACCCAGGACGCGGGCTTGTGCTTCCTGCCCGACGAGGGCGCGCCGAGCTGCCTGGACAAGCGCCACGGCCTCTTCGACGACGCCATCCACAGCCTGGTCCCGGCCGAGGGGCGCCTGTGGATGAGCACCAACCGCGGGCTCTCCTCGGTCTGGCTCGAGGATCTCAAGGCCTTCGTGGGCGGCGACCTGGAAGACATCCAGGCGATGGGCTTCACCGAGCGCGACGGCATGCTTCACCGCGAGGCCAACGGCGGAGCCAGCCCCTCGGTCACCCGGGACCGACAGGGGCGGCTCTGGTACCCGACCCAGCAGGGCCTGGCCGTGCTCGATCCCTCGAAGATCCCCCGGCCCGAGGCGCCCACCCCCACCCTGGAGTCGCTGAAGGTCGGCGGGGAGCGGCGCTCCGTGGCCGGCGCGGTGGAGCTGGACCACGACGAGCGCGAGCTCGAGCTGAGCTGGACCGCCCCGGAGTTCGATCACCCCGAGGCGCTGCGCTTCCGCTACCGCTTCGCCGGCGAGGAGTGGACGACGACCCGGGAGCGCTCCACCCGCTGGACCAACCTGCCCCCCGGCGAGCACCACTTCGAGCTGCAGGCCGCCGTGGCTGGCCGCTGGAGCAGCGAGACCACGCGCCTCCGGCTGCGCCGCAGCCCCAGCTTCTACGAGTCCATCTGGTTTCCGCTCAGCGCGGCCCTGGGCGGCCTGGCCCTGGGCGGGGTGCTCTTCGCGGCCCGCTCCCGCGCCCGAGCGCGGCGCACGCGAGAGCTCGAGCAGCTGGTCCGCAAGCGCACCCACGAGCTCGCGGAGGCCAACGTCGAGCTCGAGCAGCAGTCCGCCCGACTGGCCGAGGTCGACCGCCTCCGCAAGCGCCTCATCGCCGACCTCTCCCACGAGCTGCGCACGCCGCTCACCTTGGTCGCCGGGCCGCTGGAGGACCTGCGTGAGGCCGAGCGACACCTCGACGAGCCCGACCGCGAGCGCCTCCGAGTCGTTCGCCGAAACAGCCGGCGCCTGGAGGAGCTGGTCGAGCAGCTGCTGGACGTGGCCCGACTCGAGGCCGGGACCATCCGGCTGCGCGTGCGCCGCTGCGAGCTGGGGGCCCTGACCCGCCGGGTCACCGAGCGCTTCTCCGCAGGCTGCCAGCAGGCCGGACTCGAGCTGGTCGTGGAGACACCCGAGTCCCCCACCGAGCTGTGGTGCGACCCGGATCTCATCGACAAGGTGCTCAGCAACCTGCTCTCCAACGCGCGCAAGTTCACGCCCGCCGGGGGCCGCGTCGAGCTGCTGGCCCGCCAGACGGACGAGCAGATCCAGGTCCAGGTCCGAGACACGGGCATCGGCGTGCGCGAGGACCAGCGCGACGCCCTCTTCGACCGCTTCGTGCAAGGGGAGCAGGGGGACGCCAGGCGCTTCGAGGGCGTCGGCATCGGCCTGGCCCTGGCCCGGGACCTGGTCGAGCTGCACGGCGGCGCCATCGGCGTGGACAGCCGCGAGGGCGAGGGCAGCACCTTCTGGTTCACGCTGCCTCGGGGCACGGACCACCTCGCCCCCGAGGACATCGACCTCGAGGGCCTGGGCCAGGAGATCGGCCCCGAGGACAGCGGCCGCCTCCCGTGCGCCTCGAGCGCGGACCAGCCCCTGGTCCTCGTCGTCGAGGACCACCCGGACATGCGCGCCTTCTTGATGAGCCACCTGGGCCGCCACTTCGAGGTGCGCGGGGCCGCTGACGGCCACGAGGCGCTGAAGAGCATCCAGGAGCGCCGCCCAGCCGCCGTGGTCAGCGACGTGATGATGCCCGGCATGGACGGGCTGGAGCTGTGCCGTCGCCTGCGCGCCACGCCCGAGCTCGCCCAGCTCCCGGTGCTGCTGGCCAGCGCCAAGGCCGCCGAGGACGACCGCCTGGCCGGCCTGGAGCTGGCCGACGACTACATGACCAAGCCCCTGCGCATGCGCGAGATGGTGCAGCGGGTGCGCAAGCTGGTGCTTCGCGGCCCGGAGGCCCCCTCGGCCCCCGAGGAGCCCGAGGTCGACCGACAGCTCGGCGAGCGGCTCGAGGCGCTCATCGCCGAGCGCATGGGAGACCCCGACTTCGGCGTCGAGGCGATGGCCAAGGCCATGGCCTACAGCCGCCGCCAGCTGCTGCGCGAGGTCAAGCGGGTGACGGGTGAGAGCCCCAGCGACCTGCTCCGCGCTCGACGCATGGAGGCCGGCCACGAGCTCCTGACGAAGGGGGCGGTGCACACGGTCGCCGAGGCCGCCGCGCAGGTCGGGCTGAGCACCGCCTACTTCTCGCGCACCCACTCCGCCTGGTTCGGGATCAGCCCCAGTGAGGCGCTGAAGAGGGCTCGCTGATCCCGGCGCATGTCGGCTCGGGACATCTCCATGTCCCCCCGGGACGTTCGAGCCTCGATCCGGCTTTATAGCCAGTCGAGCGTCATAGCCGACCGTCGTGCCGGACAGCGTTCGGCCATCCCACGACCACCCCGACACGACTCGGAGAGACCCATGAAGACCCCCATCCGCTCCCTAGCTCTCGCCAGCCTGAGCCTACCGCTGCTGCTGCCCTCCACCGCGCTGGCCCAGGACACGGTCTACACCGGGTCCGGCATCTGGTCCTACAACGCCGGCTCCTGGACCCTCGAGTCCACCTCTTCGGCGGCGGGCGGCTTCGGCGCCGGGACCGGCGACTTCGACGGCGACGGCACGCTGGACGTGATGACCGGCAACTCGCCCAACCTCTGCCTGAACCAGGGCGACAGCAACTTCTCGTGCAGCGCCCTCGGCACGAGCAACTACGGCTGGGACGTGGCCGTCGGCGACTTCGACGAGGACGGCGACGACGACGCCATCCTCAGCCAGAGCCGCCTCTACCTGGAGAACGACGGCACGGGCGGCTTCACCGAGACCCACCTGCCCACGGTCGACGCCACCCTCGAGGGCAACGCCTACGAGATGCGCGCCAAGGTGACCGACCTCAACGGCGACGGCCACCTGGACGCCGTCTTCAGCCAGAACTCCTCCAGCTACACAAAGAACCCCATCCTGCTGGGCGACGGCGCCGGCGGCTTCACCTCCGCCGACCTGCCGGTGAAGTCCGGGGCCCGCGGCTTCGACTTCGGTGACTTCGACAACGACGGGGACGTTGACATCTTCCACGGCGACAGCGCCTACGGCCAGCCCTCGGTGTGCCTGAACGACGGCTACGCCGGCTTCTCCTGCTCCCGTCTCAGCGGAGCCCAGACCTACGTCTGGCACGGCGACGTGGCCGTGGCCGACTTCGACGGGGACGGCGAGCTGGACGCCACGAGCTCCACGGGCGCCGACATCTGCTTCGGTGACGGCACCGGCGGCTTCAGCTGCGTGCCCCAGCACAGCGACTGGCGCAGCTACGCGCCGGGCGAGGGCAGCGCCGAGGCCGGGGACATCGACGGAGACGGCGACATCGACATGGTCGCTGGCTACGGCATCGTCTGCATCAACGACGCGGGCAGCTTCAGCTGCGACACCAGCCTCCGCAGCGCCGCGCGCCTGGCGAACGGCCACGGCAGCCTGGACCTGGGTGACTTCCTCGGCAGCACGACCAGCTCCACCGACGGCGACGGCGTCTGTGATGCCACCGACGTCGTGGACAGCGACGGCGACACCGTGGCCGACGACTGCGACATCTGCGAGGGCGGCGACGATCTCTACGACGAGGACGGCGACGGCGTCCCCTTCGACTGCGACGTCTGCGAAGGCGGCGACGCCTCCGGCGACACGGACAGCGACGGAGTCTGCGACGACACCGATGTCTGCCCGGTGGACTGGGACGACCAGAGCGACGACGACGACGACGGCATCGGCGATGCCTGCGAAGCCGACAGCGACGAGGACGGCGTCATCGACGACGACGACAACTGCGCCGACGACTACAACCCGGACCAGGCCGACTCCGAGGGAGACGGACAGGGCGACGTCTGCGACGACGACGACGACGACGACGGCGTGGTGGACTCCAGCGACAACTGCCCGCTCATCGCCAACAGCAGCCAGGACGACTTCGACAGCGACGGCCAGGGCGACATCTGCGACGGCGACGACGACGCGGACGGCGTGAGCGACGAGGACGATCTCTGCCCGGGCACCCCGATGGACGTCGCCTACGACAGCGACGGCTGCTCGGGCACCCAGTACGTGGACCTCGTCGTGGACGAGTGCTCCGAGTACCAGAACCAGGGCCAGTACGTGAAGGCGGTCACCCAGGCGGCGAACAACGCCAAGGCCAGCGGCCTGCTCAGCGGCAAGGAGAAGGCCGCCATCGTGAGCGGCGCTGCCAAGGAGAGCTGCGAGTAGTTCGCTGACGAGCGTGCCCACTCGTCGTGGGGTGGGCACCACAGGCGCCAGGGATCCCGGGGTCCCTGGCGTCTTCACTCTGCATGGCCTTTTCGTTTGCCTTACAGGGCTGGCTTGCCCTGGCCGATAGCCAGCGAATAGGCTTGCACGCCATATACGGGGACACCCCCCGGAGGATGCTCGATGTCGCAGAAGTGGACCCGCGGAATGTTCCTGAGCCTGGCGCTCGCGAGCGGGCTCGTCGCCTGCACCGGCGAGACCCCCACCGAGCAGCCCCCGAAGCAGCCTCCCGCCGAGCAGCCCGCCAAGGCCCCCGTCCCAGCGGACGTGGACAAGGCGACGCTGGCCGCCCAGGCCGAGAACATCGCCCTGGTCCCCAGCCCGGCCGAGATGCAGAAGGCGCTCGACCGCGCCGGCATCACCGCCGACCTGGCCGCCAAGGTGCCGGATCGCAAGCTCAAGATGGACGTGCCCAACAAGGACCAGGTCGCCGTTCGCACCGGCGTGATCCTGGCCGACCTGCTGCTGACCGTGAAGTCGGCGGAGAAGGCCAAGCTGTCCAGCCACCTGGCCGAGATCAAGACCGGCATGGGCGAGCTCGGCGCGGGCTCGGACATCGCCGCGACGATCGACGACCTCGACGGCCAGATCCAGAACGACTCGATCAGCCGCGACGACCTGGTCAAGGAGCTCGACCAGCTCTCTGGCGCCGTCATCCCCGAGATCGAGTACGAGGCCGGTGAGCGCAGCGTGCCGCTGATCCAGGCCGGCTCCTGGCTCGAGGGCGCCAACCTCGTCGCCGGCGCCATCATCGAGAGCGGCAAGTACGACAACGCCACGGACCTGCTCAAGCAGCCCGCGGTTGTCGGCTACTTCCAGAGCTACGTCAAGACCGAGGGCCAGGACAAGGCTCCGTCCGAGGTCATCAGCCAGCTCGAGACGACGCTGAACACCCTGGCGGACGTCTGCACCCACGAGAAGCTGTCGGAGGAGGACGTGCAGACCATCCACACCTCCACCGCCGCTGTCCTCGACCTTCTCTAGGGATCGCACATGCTCCGCACCATCTCCGCGCTCGCGCTCGCCAGCAGCCTGCTCGTCCCCGCCGCCATGGCGGACGAGGCCGAGGCCGAGACCTGCCTCAAGGCCAAGATCTGGGACGGCTACAGCGACGGCTGGGCTGTCCGCACCGCCACCTCGGCCACGCTCGACCAGGGCGCCTACCGGATCTACCTGGTGACCCTGTACGCCGGCAACGAGTACAAGATCCTGGCTTGCGCCGACGGCAAGGCCAAGAACGTGGACCTGGTCCTGCACGACGCCGACGGCAACGTGGTCGTCCAGGACGACAGCTCGGACCGTCAGCCCGTGCTGACCTACACGCCCACGACGACGGACACCTACTTCGTCGCGGTGCACGCCACCGAGCTCGAGGGCGAGGGCACGCAGGCCGGCATCGGCATGGCCGTCACCTACCGCTGAGGCGTCCCTGAGATAGGCTCGCCCGCGTGAGCCGCCTCAGCGAAGCCTTCCGAGAAGCGCTCGAGGTCCGTGACCAACAGCTCGACCCCCGGGTCGTGAAGCTGGCCGCGGACCTCGCGCTGCTCCTTGTGCGCCAGCGCGGAATGGACGTGGGGGAGGTCGAGCGCGTGGCGCTGGACGAGGTGCTCGAGGCCCGCACAGGGC
>CALGIB010000116.1 GCA_937915955.1 uncultured Pseudomonadota bacterium | reverse complement strand
CTCTCGTGAGTCCCAACGCCGCGCCTGACCGCACCCGATCCCTGGAGCCTCCCGATGGCCAACCACGCCCATCCCTGCGTCGTCACGATCGACCACCGGTCCAAGCCCCGGGTGCTGTTCCATGGGGACAGCCTCATGGAGGTCAACCTCCCCGTCGGCACGCGCGTCATCTACCCGAAGAAGCCCCTGGCGCCGCTCAACGACGTCAAGGCCGCCATCCGGTACGCCATCAACCATCCCCTCGACGATGTGCCGCTCTACGCGAAGCTGAAGCCGGGCATGAAGGTGACCATCGCCATCGACGACCTGTCGATGCCGCTGCCTCAGATGCGCCGCCCCGACGTGCGCCAGCTCCAGGTCGAGGTCGTGCTGGAGCTGCTCCAGGACTACGCCATCACCGACGTCGAGCTGGTCATCGCGACCGCCTTCCACCGCCCCATGACCGAGGCGGAGCTGCGCCACCAGCTCGGTGACGCCATCGTCGACCGCTACTACCCGCACAAGCTCTACAACCACGACGCCGAGAAGCCCGGCGGCCTGACCTACCTGGGCACCACCGCCCAGGGCATCGACGTCGAGATCAACAGCCGCGCGGCCGAGAGCGACCTGGTCATCTACTGCAACCTGACCTTCGTCCCGATGAACGGCGGCCACAAGAGCATGGGCACCGGCCTGGTCGGGTACTCGACGCTGCGGAAGCACCACAACCCCTCGACCATCCGCAAGACCAAGACCTACATGGACCCTGACAACAGCCACCTGGCTGACAAGATGGTCGAGGTCGGCAAGCTCATCGAGTCCAAGCTCGAGGTCTTCCACATCGAGTCGACGGTCAACAACCGCATGTTCGACCGGGCGCTGGGCTTCCTCGCCAAGAACGAGGACGAGCTGTCCAACACCGAGCAGCGGGCGCTCAAGGCCCTGGTCCGGACGCTCAAGTTCCTGCCCCAGCCGGCTCGCCAGGCCATCTTCGAGAAGGTCCCGGCCCCCTACGGCGTCATCGGCGTCTGGGCCGGCAAGTGCGAGGCGGTGCACAAGGCCTGCCTCGAGAAGTGCTACGAGCAGCTGCTGGTGCCGATCGAGGGCCAGGCGGACGTGGGCATCTTCCCCATCCCCTACATCAGCCCCTACAACGTCGGCGCCTACCTGAACCCGCTGCTCGTCTCGGTCATGGCCGAGGGCTACCTCTTCAACATGTCCAAGGGCGCGCCCCTGGTGAAGAAGGGCGGCACCTGCATTGTGCTGCACCCCTGCACGGACAAGTTCGACCGCGACCAGCACCCGGCCTACGTCGAGTTCTTCCACAAGCTGCTGCCCAAGACCCGCGACGCGATGGAGCTGCACAAGCAGTTCGAGGCCGAGTACGCGCGGCACCCCGGCTACATCCAGATGTACCGCTCGGGCAAGGCCTACCACCCCGCCCACCCCTTCTACATGTGGTACTGGGGCGAGAACGGCCGCCAGCACTACGGCCGCGTCATCGTGGTCGGGGCGGACAACGAGTACGTGCCGAAGATGCTCGGCTACGAGACCGCGCCGACGCTGGAGGAGGCGCTGCGCATGGCCCGCGAGGAGCACGGGCCCAAGCCCTCCATCACCTGCTTCCGCATCGCGCCCATGGTCATGGCCGAGGTCACGGGCGTGGACACCGAGGCGGAGACTTCCGAATGAAGGGCTCGCTCCGCATCGCCGACCAGTTCCAGGACAAGCGTCTGCTCGTCATGGGCGGCACCGGCTTCCTGGGCAAGGTGTGGCTCTCGATGGTGCTGCTGCGCTTCCCGCAGGTCGAGCACGTCTACCTGGTCTGTCGCCAGCGCACCAACCGCGACGGCAGCGTCCGTCAGAGCAGCGAGGAGCGCTTCTGGGCCGAGGTCGCCACCAGTCCGGTCTTCGACCCGATCCGGGACCAGAAGGGCCGGGGCTTCGAGGCCTTCCTCAAGGAGAAGATCACGCCCATCGCGGGCGACGTCTCCGAGGACTTCGCGGGCGTGCAGCAAGAGGTCCGTGACGCCATCCGAGGCACCGTGCACGCCCTGGTCAACGTCGCGGGCGTCGTCGACTTCCAGCCCCCGCTGGACTACGCGCTCAACGCCAACGCCTTCGGCATGCAGAACCTCATCGCGCTGGTCAAGGACCTCGGCCCCAGCACGAAGATGCTGCACACCTCCACCTGCTACGTCGCGGGCGACCGCACCGGCCAGGTCGACGAGGTCCACCCGCTCGAGTACCCCTTCCCCAAGGCCGACGAGCTGGACATCGACCACTGGTCCCCGGACCGGGAGATCGCCGAGTGCCTGGACATGGTCGAGCATGTCCGCCACCGCAGCAACGACGCGTTCCGGCAGTCCGAGTTCCTCGACCAGGCCAAGCAGAACCTGCGCGACAAGGGCGAGCCCAGCCGCGGCTCGGCGCTCAAGGACGAGCTCGAGAAGGTCAAGCGCAGCTTCGTCGAGAATCGGCTGCGCGACGACGGCACCGAGCGCGCCAAGTTCTGGGGCTGGCACAACACCTACACGTATACGAAGTCCATCGGCGAGCAGATCCTCTGCCGGGCCGGCGTGGACTTCACCATCGTGCGGCCGGCGGTCATCGAGTCCGCCGTGGCCTACCCGCGCGTCGGCTGGTGCGAGGGCATCAACACCTCCTCGCCCCTGATCTACCTGGCGTGGAAGGGCATCCTGCTGCCGCCCACCACCGACGAGTCCGTGCTGGACATCATCCCGGTAGACATGGTCGCCGCCGGCATGATCCTGGCCCTTGCCGAGCTCCTCGAGGGCACCCAGGAGGTCGTCTACCAGCTGGGCAGCAGCGACAGCAGCCCCCTCGGCATGCTCCGCCTCATCGAGCTGGTCGGCCTGACCAAGCGCCGGATCCGCCTCGACCAAGGCGAGGACGGGCCGCTCATCGACTTCATCCACTCGCGGATCGAGCCCATCCCGATGACCGTGGAGGGCTACCGTGGCGCCTTCGGGCCATCCGGGCTGTCCAAGCTGGCCGGCCAGGCCGCGGGCATGGTCAAGTCCATCGGCGGGCCGCTCGCGCCGCTCACGAAGCCGGCCGCCGCGGGGCTGCGTGGCCTCGAGAAGAACATGAAGATCACGGGGCTGATCCTGGATCAGTTCGTGCCCTTCACGGCCACCCACAACTACCGCTTCAGCTGCCTGAACGCCCGAGACGCGCTGGCCCGCCTGGACGAGGACGAGCTCGCGCTGGTCCCCTGGAACCCGCAGACGATCGACTGGCGCTGGTACATCAGCGAAGTCCACATGCCGGGCATCCTCGAGAACGTCGCGCCCGAGATCGAGAAGAAGCTCAAGAAGGACCCCAAGCCGCTCCGCAAGCACGACGACCTGCTCAGCTTCCTGGACGAGCTGGCCGACCGCCACGATCTGGCGGTGGCGCTGCAGCGCACCGAGCCCGACGGCCTCTCGCGCATCAGCTACCGGGACCTCCGCGAGCTCGCCCACGCGGCCGCCCAGCGCCTGGTCGATGCCGGCCTGAAGAAGGGGGACCGCGTCCTCATCTCGGGCGACAACCACCCGAACTGGCCCATCAGCTACTTTGGCATCCTCCGCGCCGGCGGCGTGGCCGTCCCGGTCGACCCCGCCATGACGCCCGAGCAGGTCGCCAACATCGTCGACACCGCCCAGGTGCGGGTCAGCGTGGTGGACGCCAAGGCGCGCGAGACCTTCGGCGTCGCGCTCAAGGGGCAGATCCTGGACATGGCGGCCGTCGCCGATCGCGGGCCCTCCGACCGGCTCCACGAGCAGGACGTGGCCCCCTCGGACATCGCCAGCATCCTCTTCACCTCGGGCACCACCGGGCTGCCCAAGGGCGTCATGCTGACGCACGAGAACTTCACCTCGTTGCTGGCCAGCCTCGGCAAGATCTTCCCCCTGCGCGAGTCGGACCGGGTGCTCTCGGTGCTGCCGCTGCACCACACCTTCGAGTTCAGCTGCGGTCTGCTGCTGCCCCTGTCTCGAGGCGGCCGGGTCATCTACCTGGACGAGATCAACGGCGAGCGCCTGAACTACGGCCTCCGCGAGGGCAAGGTCACGGCCATGGTCGGCGTGCCCGCGCTCTGGCAGCTGCTCGAGCGCCGCATCCGAGGCCAGGTCTCCGAGCGCGGCGAGCTCTTCGAGTCCGTCTTCGACGGCGGCCTCGCGCTGAACCGCTGGCTCGGCAAGGCCACCGGCCTGGACGTCGGCAAGCTCTTCTTCGGGCAGGTCCACGACCGGCTCGGCGGCAACATCCGCTTCCTGATTTCGGGGGCCGCGGCGCTCCCCAAGGAGACCCAGGAGCTCTTCAAGGGCCTGGGCCTGCACCTCGCCGAGGGCTACGGCCTGACCGAGGCCGCGCCCGTGCTGACCGTCGCGCGGGGCGCCCCGGGCACCAAGGTCGGCCACGTCGGCATGCCCATCCCGGGCGTGAAGGTCAAGATCGTCGATCCGGACAAGGACGGCGTCGGCGAGATCTACGCCAAGGGCCCCAACGTCATGCAGGGGTACTACGGCAACGCCGAGGCCACCGCCGCCACCCTCGACGGCGACTGGCTCAAGACCGGCGACCTCGGCAAGATCGACCACAAGGGTCAGCTCACCATCATGGGCCGGGCCAAGGAAGTGGTCGTCACGACCTCGGGCGAGAACATCTACCTCGACGACGTCGAGAACGCGCTCGGCCCCAACCACCGCTACGTGAAGGAGTTCGCCCTGGTCGGCGTGCCCGACGCGCGCGGCGGTGAGCGGCTGGGCATGCTGGTGGTGCCGGACGCCGAGGAGCACGGCGATCTGGACCGCCACACGCTGCACGCCCGCGCCAAGGAGTCGATGCAGAAGGCCATCGCCAAGCTGCCCGGCTTCCAGCGCCCCGGCGTGCTGCACCTCGTCGACGTCGACCTGCCCCGGACCGCCAGCCGCAAGGTCAAGCGCAAGGACGTGCAGGCCGTGCTCGAGAGCATCGCCGCGGCCAGCGTCAGCAAGGGCAAGCGCGGCGAGAGCGTCAACCGGCCGGTGGCCCGGGCCATCGCCTCGGTGGCCGGGGTGGATCCCGGCAAGGTCGCCATGGACACCGAGCTCTCCGAGCTTGGCTACGACAGCCTGATGTGGGTGGAGCTGGCCTCCGCGCTCGAGGTGCTGGACGGCGGCCGACCGGATCCCGACGAGCTGGGCCAGTGCGAGACCGTCGCGGACGTGGTGCGGCTGGTCAAGGCCCCCAAGCCCACCATCCTCGAGGTCGAGGACCCCCGCGACAGCGCGGTCGAGATCCCCGCCATCGTGGCCGAGCCCGCCCGGGCGGGCCTGGGCTTCCTGCAGCGCGAGCTCTACGCGACGGGCCTGAACTGCCGCATCTACGGCCGCGCCTTCATCCCTCAGAACCGCCAGACCATCGTCATCAGCAACCACACCAGCCACCTGGACATGGGCCTGGTGAAGTTCGCGCTGGGGCCCTACGGCCACAAGCTCGTGGGCCTGGCGGCCAAGGACTACTTCTTCGAGGGCAACCCCTGGGTGGTGGCCTACTTCGAGCAGCTGACGAACCTGCGGCCCATAGACCGCAAGCGGGGCTTCCGGGCCAGCCTGAACCAGGCCGCCGACGTGGTCCGCGAAGGCCACGTCGTGCTCATCTTCCCCGAGGGCACCCGGCGCACCGACGGCACGCTCGGCGAGTTCAAGCCGCTGGTCGGTCAGCTGGCGCTCGAGACCAACATCGACATCTTGCCGGTCTACCTGGACGGCACCTTCGAGAGCCTGCCGAAGGGGGCCGCGCTGCCCCGGAAGCGGGACCTGAACGTGCGCATCGGCCCGCCGCTGAACATGCGGGACATGAAGAAGCTGTGCGAGGGCCTCAAGCCCGCGGACAAGGCCCGTCGCATCGCGATGATCAGCCAGCGCGCGGTCGAGGCGCTGCGCGACGGTCAGGTCCTGGACCTGCCCCGCTGCAAGGCCGAGGACTTCGAGCTGCCCGGCAAGGAGGTCCGCGTCGTCCCCATCGAGCGCGCCTTCGGCGCCCTCGAGCCCCGCTACCTGTTGGACCGCTACAAGAAGGACCAGTCCTGGTACTTCAGCCTCGGCGAGCGCCGGTTCACCGTGGTCACCGACGCCCGCGGCGCCGTGGTCAGGGCGGGCAAGCCCGAGGGCGGCAAGGCCGACTGCGTGGTGAAGACCAGCGAGGAGATGATGCGTCGCATCATCGAGGACGCCTACGTGCCCGAGCCCCCCGAGTTCTTCTCCGGGGTCATCAAGACCAACGACATCCCCATGCTCATCGAGTTCAGCAGGATGTTCGGGTTGAGCGAGGTGAGCTCATGAGCACCATCCTGGTCACGGGCGCCACCGGCTTCCTGGGGCGCCACGTCGTGCGTGTCCTGGCCGCGGTCGGGCACGAGGTCCTGGCGCTCTCCAGGGGTGGCACCGAGCTCGAGGGGGCCACCCGCAACCTGAAGGGCGACGTCACCTGCCGCGAGGACATGGACCGCGCCTGCGAGGGCGTGGACATGGTGGTCCACGGCGCGGGCATGGTCAGCGCGGACCCCGAGGACGCTGGGCTGCTGTATGCGCTCCACGTCGGGGGCACCGAGACCACCCTGGCCGCCGCGAAGGCCGCCGGGGTGCAGCGCGTCGTGCACATCTCCACATCGGGCACTGTCGCGGTCTCCGAGACCCGCCAGATGATGGACGAGGACCACGAGACGCCCCGGCAGCTCATCCAGCGATGGCCCTACTACCGGACCAAGCTCTACGCCGAGGAGCTGGCCCTGGCCGCCAGCGAGCCCGGCTTCGAGGTCCTGTCCCTGAACCCCTCCTTGCTGCTCGGACCGGGCGACGTGACGGGGGAGGCGACGAAGTCGGTGCGCATGTTCCTGGACGATCAGGTCCCGATGGCGCCGCCCGGCGGCATCAGCTTCGTGGACGTGCGCGACGTCGCGGAGGCGGTCAAGGCGGCGCTCAGCCAGGGTCGAGCCGGTCAGCGCTACCTGCTGGCCGGGGGCAACATGCCCTTCACCGCCTACTACCAGCGTCTGGCCCAGGTCACCGACCGACCCGCCCCCGCGGGCCGCGCGCCCCGCTTCGTCAAGCGCATCTTCGAGTTCCTGCCGGGCCTCGGCAAGGAAGAGGTGGGCTTCGGGTTCAGCGTCGATCGCGTCGGGCTGCTGCAGGCCTGCCACTTCTGGTACTGCGACGACAGCCGCGCGCGGAAGGATCTGGGCTTCTGGACCCGGGATCCGAACACCACCCTGCGCGACACCTGCGCCGACATCCTCTGGGCCGGGGGATCGCGCTTCGCCGCGCCGGAGCGAACAGGGGCCTGACCGGCTACTGTCGGTCCGTGCTCTTCCTCTTCCTTGGCGCGTGTACCAAGGACGCCCCCTCGAAAGACCGACCGGTCCTCGATGACAGCGTCTCGTCCGCCGACGACAGCTCCACGCCGACGTACCCTGATCTCGTCGTCTGGTTGACCGTGGACACGCTCAACGAGCGCTACCTCGGCCACTACGACGAGCGGAACACGACCCCCAACCTGGACGAGCTGTTCAAGCAGTCGGTGGTCTTCGAGAACACCTACGTCTCGCAGGGCGTCACCATCGTGTCGCTGCCCACGATCGCCACGGGCACCTACCCCCGGGTGCACCGGATTCGCTCGATCGAGGACCAGGAGAGCTCGCCGGTCCCCATGGTGCAGACCATCCTGGGCGAGGTCGGCTGGACGACCTGGGCCTACTCGTCGAACTTCTGCGAGCCGATCCAGACCGAGGGCTGGGACAAGGCCTTCTGCGCGGCGCCGGGCCAGACCGACGTGGAGTACAGCGACGACCGCGAGCGCGACCTCGCCCTCGTCGAACGGCTCGCCAGCGACCTGGACGATCGGCCCGACGGCCCGCTGTTCATCTGGTTGCACCTGCGCGACCCGCACATCACCTACACGCCGCGCTCGCCCTGGATCGAGCAGTTCTGGACGGGCGAGGCGATGACGCCGATGTCCCTGGCCGACATGGACCCCTACGCCCTGGACGAGCTCGAGCCGGACGAGGACCTGATCGCCTGGATCGACGCGGTCTACGCCAGCCAGGTAGCCAGCTCGGACGCGCTGATCGGCCAGGTCATCCAGGGGCTCAAGGCCCGGGGGCTCTACGAGAACGCCGTCGTCATCACAGGCACCGACCACGGCGAGGAGCTGGGCTGGCACAACGACTACTGGTACCACGGCTGCTCCATGTACGAGGGCGTGCTGAACACGACCTGGAGCGTGCGGACTCCCGGCGGCACGCCCGGCGTCGTCCAGACCCCGGTCCACAGCGTCGACGTGCTGCCCACGACGTTCGAGCTCATCGGCGTCGACCCCGACTACGGCTTCGACGGTCGCAGCCTGGCGGGAGCCCTGCGGGGCGAGATCATCGAGCCCAGGCCCGTGTTCTTCGAGCGCGGCAAGTACGCCGCGGGGGTGGCTGTGGGCGAGCGCAAGTACTGGCGGC
>CALGIB010000115.1 GCA_937915955.1 uncultured Pseudomonadota bacterium | reverse complement strand
GCAAGCCGAAGCCGGCCGCGAGCAAGCCGAAGCCGGCCGCGAGCAAGCCGAAGCCGGCCGCGAGCAAGCCGAAGCCCCAGGCAGCCATCGCCAAGCCCAGGGCTCCGAAGGGCTGGACGTTCGTCGAGACGATCCACTACGCCGGCGGCGCCCCGACGCACATCTACCGCAAGGGCCGCGGCAGCAGCGTCCGCCACATCGAAGCCGTCCCCGGCGCGAAGCAGAGCGACCGGGCCTGGGGCCACATGCTCCTGGCCGGCCCAGGCGACTGGCGGCGGAACAAAGCGCCCAGGACCACGTTCAAGACCCTCGTGAGCCAGCTCGTCAGCGAGAAGCCGAAGCCGAAGCCGCGCCCCGCGGCCAGCAAGCCGAAGCCTCGGCGCACCAGCAAGCCGAAGCCCCAGGAGGCCGCGGCCCGTGCTGTGGTCGATCAGACCGTGCAGACCGCGATCAGCCGCGCCCGCCGTCAGGGCCTTCGCGGTCCGATGAAGATCCGGTTCGACCTGATCGTCGAGAAGATCTAGTAGCCGGGGGAGTCTGTCAGGGACTCGAGGCGGAACGAGGTCATCTCGGCCGGCGTGCAGCCGCTGCCTCCAATGATCTCCGCCACGACGTGTCGGAACCCGCGCTGGTTCATCTGCCGCACCACGCCGTCGAGCGCCTGGATCGTCCAGGTCGGGTCGTAGGGCGCGCGGAGCTGCTCGACGTGGGTGTTGGCGGACTGCCACACCGCCGCGGCGTCGGCGCTGGACTGGCCCAACCGGGCCAGCTCGGCCAGCAGCGCGTCGATCACGTCCTCAGTACATGCGTCTGACTTCAACCCCAAGGTGCGGTCCTTCTCTCTCTGGACCGACGGCGCTGGCCTGACGATCGGATGGGGACCGGGCTGGTTTGACCGGAGTCCCCGTACAGCTTGACGCTGCGCTGTTCGATGTACCGGAGCCCGAAGATCCCAGCAGCCAACACGCCCACCGCGATGATCCGGTCGTCCAAGGACTCCACGTCGATGGACGAGAGCCCTGAGACAGCCTGATCTGCGGTGAACGCTCGCACGCATACAGGTTGCCCGCTTTGGTGTGGATGTGGCAAGCTCTCCGAGTCCGCGACCGAAGAGCCCTTCCTTGACGAGTCGAACGGGGCTATCATCGCCTCGCACCTGACGG
This sequence comes from uncultured Pseudomonadota bacterium, assembly GCA_937915955.1. Taxonomy (GTDB): domain Bacteria; phylum Myxococcota_A; class UBA796; order UBA796; family CAJQPC01; genus JAAESX01. The sequence goes on along the minus strand of CALGIB010000115.1, from coordinate 1,263 downwards.
AGCCGAACTGATGTACCAGAACACCCCCTACAGCGCCCCCGCCTACTACGGCTACTACGGAGCCGAGGAAGCCGCCGTGCCCAACGTGCAGGGACCGGCCTCCGAGAACACCTCCGAGGGGCTCATCGACAAGTTCCGTGGGTACGCCGCGATGGCGCACTCTTCGGACATCGGCGCGGTCCTGACCGCGGCCGGCACCGCGGCCTACAACTTCTTCATCCGTGATGAGGGGCTGCTCTCTTCGCTGGCCTGGGGCCTGGTCGCCTGGGGCGGCTACCGACTCGCCACGGCGCTCATCGCCGGAGAGGCGCTCGGCTCCGAGCCGGTGTTCTCGCTCGCGCTCCTGGGCGCCGGCACGGCGTTCCTCATCGCCGACAGCCGCGGCTGGCTCCCCGACGCGATGGGCGCCGGCGACTACAACCTGTTCGACGACTTCCAGACCGAGGACTGGGCCTAACAACCGGCCCAGCCCACGGCCGGGTCGCGGAGGCACAGTCAGATGGCGAGCTCGTTCGACTCCAGCGACTACTCCGGGGCCTATTCGGGCCTCGGGGTAGTCGTGCCTTCCGGGTACGGCTACGTCCCCTGGCCTGGTTCGGACTACTGGTTCCAGTCCGGATCGGGCTACGACACCAGCACGCCAACGACCGGGATCATGCGCCTGGACGACTGGTGGTGGGACGATCTGGGCAACGCCTGGAACCACCCCAGCAACCTCGATGAGCCGTCCTTCGGCTACTTCGGCGCGGAAGAAGCCGCGGCTCCTGTCCAGGGCGGCGGTGCTCCTGTCGACGTAGGAGGGATCCTGCAAGGCGCAGCGTCCCTCGCAGGCGCACTCGCCAGCGGAATCGGAGCGGGGTTCGACGCGCAGGCCCGCCCAGACATGATGGCGAAGAGGCACGTCACCCGCTTCAACGACGCGACGCGTGGCTTGCGACGGATCCTGCGAGAGCAGGGCATGCAGCAGCAGCGACTCGACGACGCCGTGTCGTGGTTGAAGAACCCCTCGAACCACCTCCAGTACATGCACGGTGCCGAGGCGATGCGCGTGGCGCCTCCGGGCAAGATGTGCCCGCCGCTGTTCACTGAGTCGCTCGGTCGACCGAAGAAGCCGCAGGGTCACAGCCCAGGCGGGTTCTACGGCCCTGGAAACATCGCCTGTCGGTGCCCGACCCACTCCTGCTCATTCAAGCCGGAGGCGCGCTCCCAGGTGCCGCTGTGGCAAGCCCAGGCCAGGGAATCCGAAGGCCACCTGCTCGCGCT
>CALGIB010000114.1 GCA_937915955.1 uncultured Pseudomonadota bacterium | reverse complement strand
GCAGGGCCTTGCGGTAGCCCTCGGGCCGCGGCATGCCGAAGTTGCGGAGGATGTTCTCCTTGGTGTTCCGGCCCTTCTGGTGGCCGATGACCATGACGGGGCGGCCCTTGTAGCGGGCCAGGCCGCAGATGATGCTGGCGTCCTCGTGACCGGCGCGGTCGCCGTGCAGCTCCTCCCAGTCCGTGAACAGGTGCTCGACGTAGTCCAGCGTGTAGGGGCGGCGGGGGTGCCGGGACAGCTGCGCGCGCTGCCAGGGCGTCAGGGCGGAGAAGATCTGGCGGTGCAGCCGATCGGCCTGCAGCCGGAGCTGGTCGATGCTGGCGGACAGATCCGTGCCGTCCTCCTCCTGCATGGCCTGCAGGGCGTCGATGCGGCGCGTGAGCTCCACCAGCGGGCGCTCGAAGTCGAGGATGAGCTCCATCGGAGACCTCCGGGTCCGACCCCTAACGCGCAGCAGACAGGGAGGCCGCGAGGCCCTGCTCTCGAGCCGCTCGAACCGGGACTCGGGGGCTGGGACTCGCGGCCCCTTCACCTCGGAGGTGTCCTCGAGGCGGCCGGCCGTCAACGGCGGCGGATCAGCAGCTCGCCCCGGGCGATGCGGGCCTGCACGGAGCTCTCGTCCATGCCCTCCGGCAGCTCCAGCGAGACGTCCCCGCTGCCCATGGCCAGGCTCAGCCGATCGATCGCCTCGGCGAAGGACAGGGTCACGGGCCCGCTGGCCACCTGGAGCGCCAGCTCCGGGCTGCGCAGGTCGGTCCCCAGGACCTCGCCCGAGCGCAGGCTCAGATCCACCACACCGGACAGCCCGTCCAGCTCCACGTGCCCGTCGCCCAGCACCACGCTGACCTCGAGGCCCGGCGGCAGCTCGATGCGCGAGTCCACGCGGCAGCTCAGCGGGCCCAGGCAGCTGGCGTCCAGGGTCAGCACGCCGTCCTCGGTGCGGGTCTCGAGCTGAAGGCTGCCCTTCCAGCCCCGAACGCGACGCTCGACGTAGATCTCCTCGGTGTCCGTCTCCACCAGCACCAGGTCGCCGCTCTGCACGTTGATGACGACGCGCTCGACGGGCTCGTCGATCACGAAGACCTCGTCGTGCTCGACCGGAGCGCAGCTCGAGCCTCCGCCGATCACGACCGTCGCGAACATGGCCAGGGTCGAGAGGCTGGGGATGTGGGTGCTCATGGTTGCTCCGTTCAGCCCTATGGACACCGGACACAACGCAGGTTGGAACCTCGATCTTCAGATTCGGACCGACACGAAACCGGCCTGACACCGGGCTCAGGCGCCGAAGGCGCGCTCGGCCGCTCGCAGCACGGCCTCGAGGTCCCGGGCCGGGAGCACAGAGAAGCCGCCGATCGAGCGCAGCATCGTGCGCTGCTTTCGAGCGAAGCGCCGGGTGTCCCGCTGCGTGAGGCGCACGGCCTCGGCGAGCTCCAGGCCCTCGATCAGGTGATCGGCGAGGTGCCGATAGCCCAGGCTCTTCATGGGCTTGGCGTCCCGGGGCACGCCGGCGTCCAGCAGCCCCCTCACCTCGTCGAGGTAGCCGGCGTCCATCATCTCCAAAACGCGGCGGTCGATGCGCTGGGGCAGATCGTCGCGCTCGAGGTGCAGGCGGACCGCGGCGTGTCGAGGCTCGAGGAAGGGGCTCTCGGCGTGGATCTGCGAGAGCGGTCGGCCCGTGACCCGGAACACCTCGAGGCCCCGGATCACCCGCACACGGTCGTTGGGGTGCAGGCGCTCGGCCAGGACGGGGTCGACGCGAGCCAGCTCGGCGTGGGGATCGTGCAGCCGCTCGAGCTCGGACCGCAGCTGGAGATCGGCCTTGGGCGTCGGCGCCAGACCGACCAGCAGGGCGCGCAGGTAGAAGCCGGTGCCGCCCACGACCACAACCCGGGCCCCCGTGTCGATCAGCAAGTCGGCGTCGGCGGCGAACTCGGCGGCGTCGTAGGGCTGGGTGGGCTCGCGGATGTCCACCCCGTGGTGCGGGAACTCGGCCAGCTCCCTGGGCGAGGGCTTGGCCGTGCCGATGTCCATGCCCCGGTAGACCTGCATGGCGTCGGCGCTGATCAGCTCCACGTCCCAGCGACGGGCGACCTCGAAGGCGGCCGCGGTCTTGCCGGCCGCGGTGGGCCCCGCCAGGACGAGCAGCGGCATCAGGCCCGATGGAAGCGGAGCTCGAGCTCCTGGGGCGAGACCCGGATGACCACGGGCCGGCCGTGGGCGCAGACCGAGAAGTCCACGGCGTCCAGCGCCTTGAGCAGCTCGCGCATCTCGTAGAGCGAGAGGCTGTGGTTGGCCCGGATGCTGTTGTGGCAAGCCATCGTGGCCAGCACGTGGTCCTCGAGATCCCGTCCGGCCAGGCCGCGCCCGCCCGAGGCCAGGTCATCCGCGATGTCGCGGATCAGCGAGGGGATGTCGGCGTCCTTGATGCCCGGGGGCACCGCCTGCACCGCGAAGCTGCCGCCTCCGAAGTCCTGCACCTCGAGGCCCAGCTGTTCGAGCACGCCCAGCTCCTGGGCGAGCAGATCGGCGCGGCCCGCCGGCAGCTCGACGACGATGGGGGTGAGCAGGCGTTGGGCGCCCCCGAGCCGCTCACGGCGCTGCTGCTGGTAACGGAACAGGGTGATGCGCTCGTGCGCGGCGTGCTGATCGACGATGACCAGCTCGCCCCCTCCCTCGCAGAGGATGTAGGTGTCCGCCAGCTGCCCGATCACGCGCAGATCCTGGAAGCGGGCCACGGCGAGCAGGGGCCGGGCGTCACCCTCCTCGGCCATGGGCGGAGGAGGCAGGGGCGGGAGCGCGGGCCGCTCCGAGGGAGGGAGCGGCGCCGAGGGCGTCCAGCCCGGCGCGCTGGGGCTCAGCTCGGGGCTGGGCCTGGGGCTGAAGATGGGCCCGGGGCGGCTCTGCAGCGGCAGCGCCTCAGTGACCCCCGAGGGCTGGTGCTCGCGAGGCTTGTAGCGGGCCTCCTCGGCCACCGGGCGTCGGATGCCCTGGCTCTGCAGGCCCGCGCGCAGGCCCTCGGCCACCGCGGAGAAGAGGTCGCGGCCATGCCGGAAGCGCACCTCGATCTTGCTGGGGTGGATGTTGACGTCCACGTCCTCGTTGGGGACCCGCGCCTCGAGCACGACCACCGGGTAGCGGCCCTTCGGCACGATGGCCCGGTAGGCCTCGTTCACGGCCCGCCGCAGGGTGACGTCCCGGACGAAGCGGCCGTTGACGTAGAGGTACATCGAGCCGGCGGCGCTGCCCTTGTGCACCCCCACGGGGCTGACCAGCGCCTGCACCGACAGCGCGCCCGAGCTGAACTCGACGGGGACCAGGGCCTCGCCGTGCCCCTTGAGCAGGTCGGCCGCCCGGTCCCGTCGGCTCTTGGCCCGGGGAGCGCGCAGCAGGATGCGGCCGTCGTGCTCGACCGTGAAGTCCACGTCCGGCCGGATCAGCGCCTCGCGCAGGACCGCCTCGAGGCAGTGGCCGAGCTCGGTGCCCACCGTGCGCAGGAACTTGCGGCGCACCGGCACGTTGAAGAACAGGCGCTTGACCGAGATCGTCGTGCCCGCTGGGCAGCCGGCGGGCTCGGGCGCCTTGAGCTTGCCGCCCTCGACCCGGATGCGCACCCCGACCTCCTCCTCGGCCGGACGGGTGAGCAGCTCGAAGCCGCTCACCGAGGCGATGCTGGGGATCGCCTCGCCTCGGAACCCCAGGGTGGCGACCTGGAACAGGTCCTCCTCGGTGCGGATCTTCGAGGTGCCGTGCCGCTCCAGGCACATCAGGGCGTCGTCGGGGTCCATGCCGACGCCGTCGTCCTGGATCTCGATGAGCCGCCGCCCGCCGGCCTCGAGCCGGACGGTGACCTGGGTCGCGCCGGCGTCCAGGCTGTTCTCGACGAGCTCCTTGACCACGCTGGCCGGACGCTCGACCACCTCGCCGGCGGCGATGGTGTTGACCAGGTGGTCCTCGAGGATGCGGATCCGGCCCAACGCTCAGCTCTCCTCGTCGTCGTCCCAGGGGCGCCGCTTCTGCTTGAAGGTGACCCGCAGCGGCGTGCCCTCGAACCCGTAGACGTCGCGCAGCTTGTTGACCAGGTAGCGCTTGTAGGTCTCGTCCACGCCCTCGGGAGAGTTGCTCCAGATCACGAAGCTCGGGGGCCTGACGCGCACCTGCGTCATGTAGTTCAGGCGCACGGGGCGGTGGTAGCGCTGGGGCACGCTGTGGGCGTCCACGGCCATGGTGAGGAAGCGGTTGCACTCGGAGGTGTTCAAGCGCCGGTCGAACTGCTCGTAGATGCGGTCGACGGTCTCGAGGATGCGGTGGCAGCCGCGACCCGTCAGCGCCGAGAGGTAGAGCACCGGAGCCCAGCGGGTGTGGGGCATGCGCCGGTCCATCTCGTCCTCGAGCGTCTTGATGTCCCGCTCGGGATCCTCGCGCACCAGGTCCCACTTGTTGACGAGCAGGATCAGGCAGCGGCCGCGCTCGATGATGAGGTTGGCCAGGCGCGCGTCCTGCTCGGTGAAGCCCTCGTCGCCGTCGATCATCAGCAGCGAGACGTGGCAGCGCTCGACGCTGCGGATGGCCTTGCTGACGGCGAAGCCCTCGAACTGGGTGTCGATCTTCGACCGGCGGCGGATGCCCGCGGTGTCGACGAAGCGGATGGTGCGGCCGTCCACCTCGATCACCGAGTCGATGGGATCCATGGTGGTGCCGGGCATGTCGTGCACGATGCTGCGCTCCTGGCCCACCAGGCGGTTCACCAGGGTCGACTTGCCGATGTTCGGGCGACCGACGATGGCGATGCGGAGCTCGCTGTCGTCCAGCACGTCCTCGGGCGTGGCGTCGCCGAGCTCGGGCAGCAGCTCCTCGACCCGCTCCATCAGCTCGTGCACGCCGCTGCCGTGCTCGGAGCTGACCATGAAGAGGTCCTCGAGGCCCATGCCGTAGAACTCGTAGCCCGAGGCCTCCTGGGCCAGGCCCTCGACCTTGTTCACGCAGACGACCACGGGGGTGGCCGAGGCCCGGAGCAGGCGCCCCACCTCGGAGTCCATCGGCGTCATGCCCGCGCGCGAGTCGACCACGAAGATGACGACGTCGGCCTCGGCGACCGCCGCCAGGGCCTGCTCGCGCATGGACTTGAACAGGTCGTCGTCCAGGTGGGGCTCGAGGCCGCCGGTGTCGACCAGCATGATCGGGCGTGTGTAGCGCTCCGTCTCGGTGTAGTGCCGGTCCCGGGT
>CALGIB010000113.1 GCA_937915955.1 uncultured Pseudomonadota bacterium | reverse complement strand
AAGGGCTTGCTCAGCGAGGTCCCGTCGACGCTGCCTTTGATCTCGTTGTCGGGGGTTCCGCAGGCCAAGAGAGCCAGGATGATGGGCATTCGAGTGCTCCTCCGGCCCCAGGTTAACCGGCAGTCGGGAGCTGTTCATGAGCGCGATTCGACTCGAGCGGACCGGCCCGGTCGCGACCCTCGTCCTGGACAACCCGGCGTCCAGGAATGCGCTGACCGGGGCGATGATCGAGCAGCTCGAGGAGCACCTCGATGTGCTCCAGGGTTGGAACGAGGGACTGGGGCTGGTGCTGCGAGGGCAGGGGACCCGCGCCTTCTGCGCGGGCGCCGACCTGGGCTTCGTTCGCGCACACCGCCACGATCCAGAGACCGGCGAGCGCATGTGTCGCCGGATGCAGGAGGTCACCGAGCGGCTCCGCCGGCTCCCGATGGTCTCCGTGGCGGCCATCGAGGGCGGCGCCTGGGGCGGAGGGGCGGAGCTGAGCACCTGCACGGACTTCCGCGTCGTCGGCTCCTCGGCCTGCATCCACTTCGTACACGCCCGGCTGGGGCTCTCGCCAGGCTGGGGCGGTGGCACTCGCCTGGTCGGCCTGGTCGGGAGGCGCCGAGCCCTGCGCTTGCTGGCCGGAAGTGAGCCCGCCAACGCGCAGCAGGCCCTGGCCTGGGGCCTGGTCGACGAGGTCGCGCAGGACGGATGCACGGAGCGGGCCGCCAGGGCGCTGCTTCAGCCCTTCCTGGAGCTCCGACCCGCCTCGGTGCGGGCGGCCAAGACGCTGATCGCGGCGGCGGACGAGCTGCCGGCGAGGGAGGCGTTGCTGCGTGAGCGGCGCCTGTTCACGGAGCTGTGGTCGCAGCCGACCGCTTCAGGACCGCCGGCGTAGCAGGACGAGGGCTAGCATCCCGAGCCAGCCGCCGGCCAGGCCCGTCCCGGAGCAGCCGCCCGAGCAGCCGTCCTCGCAGGAGGCGGGCTCGTAGGCCGGCGTGCCGAGGTCGACCTGCAGCGCCAGCCACTCACCCGAGGGCTGGCTGGTCCCCATGTCCGTGACACCGACACCTCCGAAGCCGGGCATGCCGAAGCTGAGCCCGCTGAGCAGGCCCCCGAGCGCGGCGTCCAGCAGGGTGGGCAGCGCGGCGCTGACGGAGCTGGCCAGCTCCTCCTCGTGGCCGGGGGCCAGGTCCGCGAAGGGCAGCTGGATGACGAGCTCGTCCTGCAAGCCCAGCTGGGTCTCGAGCTGGCCGGTCGTGGGGTCGAAGTCCAGGTCGATGTCCACCCGGGTCTGGAGGCGGAGCGGCAGCGCCCGGGCCATGCGGTCGTCGATCTCGGTGTAGAGATCCAGCCCCAGCTCGTGCAGGTCCACCGCGGCGTCGTGGTCCGTGGACAGGTTCATCACCGGAGCCAGCCTGGGACGCAGCTCGATGAAGACGGGCGCCGGCTCCTCGGGGAGGATGTCGGTCAGCACGCCGCCGGTCAGGCTGTCCAGCACACCGCTGTCGAGCGGCAGGCCGTCGGCGGGCCCCAGGCTCTGGCAGAGGGCGCCGCCGCGCCAGGCCGCGTAGAGCAGCTGGTTGGCGAAGTCGTCCGCCACGACCAGCGCGGCGTCGTGATCTCCCAGGGCTTCGGCGCCGGGGAGCGCGCTGCTTGTTCCGACCGACAGCTCAGGGTCCCAGGCGACCACGCACTCCTGGGCCGGGGCGCTGGCGACGCCCGCCAGGATGAGGTTCAAGCCCTCGGGGTCGATCTCCACGGCCGAGGGCTGGAGCTCCAGGCTGAGCACGGCGCCGGCGAGGTCCAGCTCCTGGGACAGCGAGGCTGCGGAGAGGGCGTCCTCGAGCTGCGCCTCGAGCTCCACGCGCAGGTCGTCCAGCTGGGCGTTCAGCTGGTCCTCGAGGGCGCCGATGATGAGCTCGTAGATCGACAGGCCGAAGATGTTCAGCACGTCCTCGAGGGTTCCCAGGCTGCAGTCGAGGTGGATGTGCTCCGAGGCCAGGCCGTTGTCGAGCGCGAAGGGCGCCACGGTCACGTCGACCCAGGGCTCGCCCAGGCTGTCCTCGGCCACCTCGAAGGTCACGGAGCTGCTGAGGCCGACCGGGAAGGGGTCGACGTAGCCAGGGCAGTTCGTGCCCTGGCAGAGCGCCTCGATGTAGAGCGCGAAGGGGTCTGCGGCGTCGTTGACCGCGATGGTCATCTCGGCGGTGAGATCCAGCCGGTCCTGGGCCGGGCTGAGCTGCAGATCGTCGATGGCGATGTCGACCCACATCTCCGACAGCTCGTAGGCGTAGCTGAAGCAGTAGGCGCCCTGCTCGTCGCTGGTGGGGGCGACCTCGACGCTCTCGGGCGCCAGGCCGTCGACCAGACCCGAGAGCTGCTGGATGCCGTCCACGCCCAGCTTCAGGGACACCGCGGGATCGATGCGCTCGCCGGGGCTGCGATCCTGGGCCAGCGCGCTGGCCACGATGACGAGCAGCATCAGTCGTCGCGACGACGGCGGAGCAGGATCAGCGCCAGCGGGAAGGTGACGTAGAAGATGGCGCTGCCGCCGCCGCCCGTCGCGCAGCCACCGCTGCAGCCGCTGTCGCCGCCCGTGTCACCGCCGCAGCCGCCGCAGCCGCTGCTCTCGTAGGGGGTCACGCCGATGGTGGCCCAGGCGCCGAGCCAGTCCCGGTCCACGCCGGTGGCCTCCACGCGCAGGTCGGTGAGGCCAAGGCCCTCGAAGGAGGGCAGGCCGAAGGCCAGCGCGTCACCGAGCAGGCTGCCGACCACGGTGTCGAGGATGGTGTCGAAGGCGCCCGCGAAGTTCTCGAGGATGGCCTCGTCGGTTCCGACCATCAGCTCGTTGTGCGTCACGTGAGGGGTCACGTTCTCGCTGCTGAGCGCCAGCTCCATGGCGAGCTCACCGGTGTTGCCGTCGAACACCATGTCCATGCCGGCGTCGACGTCCAGCCCCAGACCCAGGACCAGGGCCATGCGGTCATCGACCTCGCCGTACATGTTCAGGCCGAAGTCCTCGAGCGTCAGGCCCACGTTGTGGGGGCCGTCGAGCACCGCCTCGCCCGGGTTGCGCGGGCGGGTCGCGATGACCATCGGCTTGCTGCCGTCCTTGAACAGGCCGTTGAAGGTGTCGCCGGCGATCAGCCCCAGGAGCGAGGTGTCGATCGGCAGGGGCTCCTGGCCGGACAGCTCGTAGCAGAGCACCCCGCCCCGGTGAGCGGCGTAGAGCAGCTGGTTGGTGAAGTCGTCCGACAGCGTGATGGCGGCGTGGACTCCGGCGGGGATGTCACCGAAGCTGGGCGCGAGCGAGTCCGTCCGCAGCGAGCCGCCGGGGTCGTAGCCCTCGATGCACGGCGCTGGATCGGCCGAGGCCGATCCAGCCATGACGATGGCCACGCCCGCGGGCTCGATGATGATGTCGCTGGGCTCGAGCTCCAGGTGCAGCACGGCGTCCCCGACCTCGAGGTCTTGCACGATGCTGGCCGAGACGAAGAGCTCCTCGACCATGGTCTCGAGCTCGGGCGCCAGATCCTCCATCAGGCCGGAGATCTGTCCCTCGACCAAGCCCAGGATGAGCTCATAGAGCGACAGGCCGAACCAGTTCAGGACCTCCTCGAGGTCGCCGATCCAGCAGTCCAGCTGCAGGTAGTCCTCGAGGTCGGCGTAGGCCGGATCGTCCAGCGCCACGGTCGCGTCCAGGACCTTCGCGCCGGTCTCGTCCTCGATCAGCTCCAGGGCGATGGCGCCGGTGACGCTGACCAGGAAGGGATCGACGTAGCCGGGGCAGTCGCCACCCAGGCAGGCCACTTCGTAGAAGATGTTGAACTTGTTGCTGGCGTCGTTGACGTTGACCATCAGGTCGACGGTCAGGTCCAGCACGCCGTTGCCGGGCGTGATGCTCGCGTCCACGATCTCGATGCCGACGTCGACGTTGGTCAGCTCGAAGATGTAGTTGAAGCACCACCAGCCGTCTTCCTGCAGCACGTCGCCGACGGGCAGGGACTCGGGCACGAGCGCGGGGAGGATGTCGGTCACCGCGTCGAGCCCCTCGGCGGTCACGTGAAGCTGGGCGGCCTCCTCGATGACGGCTTCGGGCGCCCAGGACTCGGCTCGGGACTCGGCTAGGACGGCGGCGAGGAACAGCACAGGGACTCCTTCGTGGGCCGAAGCGCGCTGCACCTTAGCCGCTGGGTCAGCCCCTTACAACCGTCGCTTCTGGCCCACGCTATGCTGAGGGCCGGACTGGAGTCGAGATGCGAACGAAGCTGGGCCTGGTGGCCTTCGGAGCGGGGCTGCTCGGGCTGGCCTGCACGGGCGGCGAGGAGGTCTCCGACAACGCGGAGAACGCCTGCAACGCCTGCAACGCCTGCAACGCCTGCAACGCCTGCAACGCCTGCAACGCCTGCGGCGGGGAGGACACCGGCACGGGTGAGGTCTTCGAGGAGGAGACACCCAGCTTCACGGTGCAGCTCGATGGCGCGACCTGGTCCACCGACCAGGGTCAGTGGTTCTCCAACAACCTCAGCGCGAACATCCCGGACAGCGCCCAGAGCGAGAACCTGAACATCTCCGTCGACGGCGAGCTCAAGTGGGCCGGGATCTACCCGGTCGAGACGCTCAGCTACTCGCTGACGCCCGCTCAGGCCGCGCCGGTCATCTACACCGTCAGCGATCCCGACGTGACGGTGACCGTGCTCGGGTTCTCGGGCGACGGGGAGAGCCTCTTTGGCACCATTGACGGCAGCGCCCAGCTGTCCGACGGCAGCACCACCGTGACCTTCGGCGGCGGCGAGATCCGCAACTGGGGCAAGTTCTGACCGTCGCCCGGGACCCGCTCAGTCCAGGCCGAACTCCTCGGCTGCGGTCTTGAGCTTCAGCTCGGGCTGGTCCGGCTTCAAGCACAGGAAGGGCCCCAGGGCCATCGCGTCCATGTTGGTCCGCATGAAGCAGAGGTAGGCGTCCTCGGGCGTGTTGACGATGGGCTCGCCGCGCACGTTCAGGCTCGTGTTGATGACGATGGGGCAGCCGGTGCGCTCCCGGAACGTGTCGATCAGGTCGTAATAGAGCGGCTCCTGCTCGCGGCTCACCGTCTGGATGCGGGCGGAGCCGTCCACGTGGGTGATGGCCTGCAACAGCTCGCGGAACTGCTCGCGGACCGGGGCGACGAGCAGCATGTAGGGCGAGGGTCGGTCGATCTCGAAGTACTCGCTTACGTAGTCCTCGAGGACTGTGG
>CALGIB010000112.1 GCA_937915955.1 uncultured Pseudomonadota bacterium | reverse complement strand
TTGTAGCCACCCAGGCGCGCGCGCATGGGCTCGGCCCCGTCGACGGGGGACGCGAAGGTGTCGCCGTCGTCCCAGGACGCCAGCACCTCGACGCCGTCCAGGATCACCACCGAGGCGTACTCGGGGGTGGTCACCAGCGTGGGGGCCGACTGGGCGACCGGCTCGACGGGGGTGGGCTTGGGGGCGCAAGCCAGCAGCAGGCTCAACATCGGGACTCCGGGAAGGAGGCAGCTTATCGCCGGGGCGCTCGCTGGGCGCCGACGAAGCGGTAGACCCTGGCCGGCCGCCGTCCGGTCCGGCGCTGGCCCGAGGCCTGCTCCAGGAGGCCCTCGTCGACCATGCGGAGGAAGCGCCGCCGGAAGTTGCCTTTGTCCTCGGCCTGGCCGTGGATGACGTCGAAGACGTGCCTGAGCTCGCCGATGGTGAAGGTCTCGGGCACCAGCTCGAAGGCCAGGGGGCGGCGCTCCAGGTCCTCACGGACCCGCCGCACCGCGGCGGCCAGGATGGCGTCGTGGTCGAAGGCCAGCCCCTGGGTGCCCTCGACGGCTGCCCACTCGACGCCCGCGGCGTCCCCGCCTGCCTTCACGAAGGGAGCCAGGGTCGGGCGCACCAGGGCGTACCAGGCCACGCTGATGACGCGGGTGCGCGGGTCTCGGTCGGCCCGGCCGAAGGCCCCCAGCTGATCCAGGAAGACCGCGCCGGGCGGCAGCCCGGTCTCCTCCTGCAGCTCGCGCTGGGCGGCCTGCTCCAGGTCCTCGCCCGGCTCGGGCTCGGTGCGGAGGAAGCCTCCGGGCAGGGCGCGCTCGCCCTCGAACGGGGGCTCTCCGCGGCGGATCAGCAGGACCTTGAGCTCGCTGTCGACGATCGTCAGGACGACGAGATCGACGGCGACCGAGGGGCGGGGATGCTCGTAGGTGTAGGACACGATGTTGACCTAACCCGCGGTCTCCCAGGCGAGCGTGGCTGTACTCGGAGCCGGGTGCAGCCCCCTCGCCGGAGAGCCCCCGCGCCCCGCCCGGTCAGAAGAAGCCGCCCCCGATGCGCCCGCGGCTGGCCCGGATGGCGGACCGACTGACCGTCTGGAAGACCTCGCGGATGGCCTTGGGCGTGGCGCCCTGGACCAGCACGCTGTCATCGGGCACGCCCATGTCCCTGGCGACCCTGCGGAAGGCCCGCTCATCGGCGCCCAGCCCCACGAAGGCCAGGACGAACTGCTCGCTGGCCAGCAGGTCGCGGCTCAGGCTCCGGCAGTCGGCGGGCCGCCGCTTGCTGGCGGTGTCCTCGCCGTCCGTGATCACCACCACCACGCTGCGGACGGGCGCGCCCCCGTCCCGGAGCTGCTGTGCGTAGGCGACGTTGCTGGCCAGGGCCTCGCACCAGGCGTCGTACAGCGAGGTGCAGCCGCGAGGCCGGTAGCGGGCGTCCGTCAGCGGCTCGGCCTGCTCGACGGGCAGGTAGCCGTGCACGACCTGCCGGCTGCCGTGGAAGGTCCACAGGGCCAGCATCAGGCCGTCGGCCTCGTCGCTGCTGCGCAGGGCCTGGACCAGCTCCCGGTGCCCGTCCTGCACGGCCCGGGTCAGGCCGTAGCCCTCGATGCTGCTGCTCTCGTCCACCAGCAGCGTCACCAGGGTGACCTCGGCGGCCTCGATGTCCTCGAGGTCCGCTCCGGCGGCTCCGGCCACGACCATGGCGCCGAGGTCCCCGCTCAGCAGGCCGCGGCTGTGCCCGCCCAGCACGCCGCTGGACTGGGCGTTGTCAAACAAAGTATTGAGATCGTTCATGGTCTTCCTCTCAGGTGATGACGGGGTCGGTGGTCTTGACCAGCTTCATGCCGGCGGCCTGGAAGTCCCGGAAGGCCGCCTCGGCGACCGCGGGGAAGTCCAGCTCGGGGGGCAGCGGGTTCAGGGGCGGCGCTGGCACCGGGCTGGTTGCGTCCTCGAGGATCCAGACCTTCTCGGCCAGGCTCGGGTCCTGCTGGGCGATGTGGCGCTGGATGTCCTTGAGGGTGGAGAGCACGCAGTGCGACTTGGCCTGGCCGAAGACGTAGATCCGGTCGTACTGCATGAGCAGGTCGAAGAACGCGGTGTTGAAGCCGCCCACGACCTGGCCCCCCAGCTCGGTGACCTCGGGCGAGAGCACCGAGTAGTTCTCGGTCATCGCGTGGGTGCCCTTGGTCTCGAAGCTGGTCTGCCGCTGCCGGGCCACGCTGTGGAAGATCGCGGCCTCCATCAGCGAGGGCTCGAGCGCGTGGCTGACCCCTCCCAGGAGGGTGTGGTAGGGCCAGATCGTCAGGGTGTAGCGGCCGGTCTGCTCGAGCTTCTCGCAGTACTCCAGGCAGGCGCGGGGGTGCGCGATCGGGATCCAGCGGCCGCGACGGACGTCCTCGGCGGTGATGGGGGTGAGCGGCGCCGGGTGCTGCCCTTGGGCGTCGATCCACCACGCCGGGTGGAAGACCTGGAAGACGCGGTGGGTGTCCATCGAGAAGTGCAGGCCGGTGATGCGGTCCAGGTTCCGGTAGATCCACTCGACGGCGCGGCGGGTGTCCTCGACCGCGCCGGGCACGAACAGGCTGGAGCCGGGGCAGCAGAAGCCCACCTGGGCGTCGATGCCGAAGGCCGCGACGCGGAGCTGATCCCTCGCCGAGGGGGCGAGCTGGGTGGCGTGCCGGAAGCGGCTGGCTTCCTCGGCGATCAGCCCGGCGCGCTCGGTCCAGACCTGGCCGACCTGCGAGGGCTCGTAGAAGGAGGGGAGGGGAAGCTGCATGGTGCGCTCCTAGGTGACGGAGATCCTTCGGATCTCGTGGTTGGTGACGGCGCAGATCGCGCCGCCGGTGGACAGCAGGAGGCCGGAGACCCCCTGCAGGACGGGGCGGGTGTCGGGGAACAGGCGGGTGGGCTCGAGCAGGCCCGAGACCGGACGCAGCTGGAGCAGGCCCTCGGGGCCAGCCAGCAGCACGCGGTCGCCGCGCAGGGCCCCGGGGACCCAGCAGGCCTGGGGCTGGCTGTCTTCGACCAGGCAGGACTGCCCGAGGAGGCGGCCGTGGTCGTCGAGCAGCAGGCGCTGGACCACCTGCTGGCCGGCGCGGTCCAGGCGCAGGCTGAGCAGGACGCTGGTCCGGTCGAAGCTGGCCGAGAGGTCGAGCAGGGCGCCCTGGATGGGCGGCAGCTGGACGGGCTGCAGCCCACCTCGGAGCACGGACAGGCAGCTGAGCTCGCCGTAGCGCGCGAAGACCAGGCCGAAGGACGGGCCGTGAGCCAGCCAGCTGCGACCGGAGCTGGCCCGTCCGAGCCTTCGTCCATCGGAGCCCAGCAGCTGATCCTGGTGCAGGACCACCGCGCCGCGCGGGCCGACGGCCAGCTGAGGGGCGCCCAGGAAGGAGCTGGTCTGCAGCCTGCGTGCGCCCGCGGGGCCCAGCTGTCGGACCTGGTCGCCGAGGGCCAGCCAGGTGCTCGCGCCGTCGAGTCGGGCCACCAGCCCCTGGGGAAGCTCACAGTCCAGGAGCCGCTGTCCGTCCTCGCGCAGCAGGCAGCCGTCCTCCCAGCGGAGGTGCCGGAGCGCGCCGCGGGACTGGACCTCGACGAACAACCCCGAGGTGCGCGCGAGGAGCTCGCTGCGGCAGCGGCCGTGGCTGTGGACCAGGACGGTCGGTCCGGTGGAGGCCGGCTTGCCCCAGGGGATGCCCAGGACGTGGGAGGGCAGAGGGCCGCGCAGGCCCTGCTCGAACACCGCCCGGAACCAGTCGGTCAGGACTTCCGGAACGATCCTGGGGTCCTGCGCGATGGGAGGCAGCTTCACGCCGGGCGAGAGAGCGCTGACGCCGGCCTTGGCGCGCTGGGTCAGACCTGGCCAGCTGGGGTGTACGCCGCCGAAGGGGTGCACGCTCAGCAGGGCCTGGAAGAGCATCACGGCCAGCGCGTAGTGGTCGCTCTCGGCGGTGAAGACCGGTCGCGCCGCCAGGTCCAGTCCGTAGAGCTCCGGGGGCAGGAAGCGCTCGTGGCCCACCGGGCAGGGTTGGCCGCCAAACTGGGCGCTGTCCACGTCGATGACGCGAGGCCCGTCGGCGGTGATCAGCACGTTCCCGTCGTTGAGATCGCCCAGGATCAGGCCTCGCGCGTGGCAGCCGTCCAGGACGCCGACGAGTCGCTGGAACAGGGCCTGGATGCGCGCAGGGTCGAAGCGGTGGGCCTTGCGCCAGGAAGGCCGACCCAGCTGTCGAGCCGTGCCGAGGGCCTGGACCCTGGGCATCGTGAAGCCCACGATCTCGCCGTCGGTGCTCTGGACCGGCCGGTCGGGGAGGATCAGCTCGGGCGGGAGTCCCGGCGGGAGCTGGGCCAGGTGCTGCCAGCGCGCAGGGTCGGCCCGATGCCAGAGCTTCAGCGCCTCCCCCTGGTGCTCGAGCACGCGGGCCTCGCCTCCCTCCCCGAGCAGGGGCAGGCCGCGGCTGTCCACCTGCTGACCGTGGACGACCAGGATCACGCCCGCCTCCGCAGCAGGAGGACCGAGGTGTCGTCCGGCAGCGCGCGGGCGTGACGGCGCAGCAGGCGAGGCAGCCGCTGGGGGTTGGTCCCCGGCTGGTCGAGCAGCTCGTCGAAGGCCTCGGGCGGAAGATCCTCCAGGCCGTCGCTGGCCAGGACGAGGTGGTGGAGCTCCGAGGTCGGCAGCGTCGCCAGGACCTCGCAGCGCGGCGCCTCCATGCCCTCGACGAGGCCGTAGGCGGAGTAGGGCGGGGCGTTGTCCGGGCCGGGGGCCCGGCGCTGGAGCTGGCGGTCCAGGCTCCAGCAGCCGTCGCCGCAGCCCAGCACCCAGGTCAGCTCGGGGGTGACGCGGGCCAGCAGCCAGGAGAACAGCAGGCTCTCGGCGATCGTCTCGGCCCGGGCGTCCGGGTCCAGGCTGGCCAGCAGCTCGGCGAGGCGAGCCAGCAGGTGGCGATCGAGCTGCTCCGCCAGCGCCTCGGGGCTGTCGTGTCGTGCGAGGCCACACCGCGCCAGCCAGCGCGCGCCGAGGACCGCCCCGAGCTCGCTCTGCCCGCCCTGGCTGCAGCCGTCGGCGACGACCAGCACCAGCGCTCGCTGGTCCCGGGCGATGGACAGCGCGTCCTGGTTGTTGCGCTCGGAGCGCTGGTGCTCTCGGCCTGGTCGGCTGGCCGATTCGAGCTGGAATTCATCAGAAAGAGTGAACATGACTCTTATATGGTCCCGTTCGGAACAAACGTCAAGTCCTCGGGTGGGATTTGTCGTCGGCGGTTACCGATTCGGGTGCTCAAACCGGAGGAAGCGTGCTGTCAGTCCTTCTCGCCCTGCTGCTGTCCAGCCCCGCCCTGGCCTTTAAGGCCAGCAAGGCCAGCGACGCGGAGCTCGTCGCCGTGATGGCGGACGGGCCTCTGGACGACCGCGTCGACGCCATCACGGTGATCGGCGACCGCAAGCTCCGCGAGGCGGCCCCCGCCCTGCTCGAGATCGTGAAGACCGAGGAGCTGGTGCTGCGCAAGAAGGCCCTGGCCGCGCTGGAGGAGATGGCCGCCGAGGAGCTGACCGAGGCCTGCATCCACGTGCTCAAGAACGACGCCGACAAGGGCCTTCGGGGCAAGGCGATGGGCATCCTCGAGGACCGGGCCTCGGACGAGGTCGCCGAGGTCATGGGCTGGGCGCTGGCCCACGACAGCGAGGCCGGGAACCGTCGCAAGGCCGCCATCATCATCGGCAAGCGCGCCTGGGCCTCGCAGGCTCAGGTGCTGATCGACAGCGGCATCACCGACGCCGACTCGCGGGTCGCCCAGGAGAGCTGGAAGGCGCTCCTGCGGCTCGGGGATCCCGCCCATCGGGCGCTGGCCCACGCAGCGTTGGCCGAGTCGGCGGACTCGGCGATCCGCGAGATCATCGCCAAGTACCTGGGCGAAGACCCCAAGCCCGGAGATCTCGAGCCCCTGCTGCTGGCCCTGGACGACGGCGACCTGGACGTGCGCGTCCTGGCCGCGCGCAGCCTGGCCAAGCTCGGCGACAAGAGCGCCGGGCCGAAGCTCCGGGAGAAGGCCAACGCGGCGACCACCGAGAAGGAGGTCGAGGAGTTCGGCAAGGCGGCGAGCGCGCTCGGGAGCTGAGGCGCCCGCCCTCAGCGCTGGCTCATCGCCCGGACGATGCTGCGCTCGACGCACCTCGCGGCCAGGTGACCCAGGCGCGCGAGCCGGATCGCGTCCAGGCTCCCGTGAGCTCCGGTCGCCGCGACCAGGACCGTGTCGCCGTCCACCGGTGCGTACGCCGGGTACAGGCAGCGAGCCAGTCCGGCGCTGGCCATCTGGGCCACGATGTTGGCCTGGGGCTTGGTCAAGCAGGCGTCCGTGGCGACCGCGGCCAGGGTCGTGTTGGACAGCAGCGGGGCCGTGGTGCGGACCGAGCCGTCGCCAGCCAGCCACTGGCCCGTCTCCGGATCCCGCACCGAGCCGTAGGCGTTCAGGGCCACGACCGCCGCGACGGAGAGGTCCCCGTCCTGGATGAGCCAGCTCCCGAGGCCCCGCGGCTGGGGGCTGCCCGAGGCCAGGGCCACGGTCGCGCCCGCAGCCGCCCCGACCCGGCCCTCGGCGAGGGGCTCGGAGGAGGCAGCCCGAGTCGCCAGGCGACCGGACTCCGCTGTGGGGCGGGCGCTCGCGACGCCCAGGTCGAAGAGGATCGCGGCGGGGACCAGGGGGATGCAGTGGGGGCCCAGGCGGAAGCCCACGCCGCGCTCGGCCAGCTCGCTCATCACGCCGTCGGCGGCGGCCAGGCCGAAGGCGGAGCCCCCAGCGAAGCAGAAGCCGTGCACCCGATCCGCCAGGTGCTCGCTCTCGAGCACGCCCAGCTCGCGGGAGCCGGGGGCCGAGCCCGGAACGACCCCGCCGCCGACGGCGCCCTCGGGGAAGACCAGGACCGTGCAGCCCGTTTGGGCCGCGCCATCCGTCCAGTGGCCGGCCTCGACTCCAGAGATGCCCGAGATCGTACGGTTTACTCGCAAGGCCAGGGGCCCAGGCTCCGCCTGTTGTCCTGCGGCTGGCAGTCGCCGAGCAGGTCTTCGGGGTTGACCACGATGATCAGCTCCTCGCCCCAGGCCTCGGCGTTGACGGTGACGGGCGCCGACCAGGTGGCGTCGCCGGCCTTCAGGCTCATCGTCTGCACCACGTCTCCGACGTGGAGTTCGATGTCCTGGACCCCGCCCAGGCCACGGTTTTCGACAGCAACCTGAACGATCATCCGATCATAGAAGCACTCGTCGTAGCAGAGCTCGGGCTCGCCCACGACCAGGTCCGGGAGCCAGTGGCTGGGCCCGAGCTCGCTGCCGCCGGCCCGGAAGCTGTTCCAGGTGAGCCAGTTCGGCGTCTGCTCGACGGGCACGCCGTTGTCGTTCTCGATGTTCGTGATGTGGTAGGCGAACTGGTTCCAGACCGGCCTGGCGGGTGCCCAGGAGCTGTTGGCGTCGCCGATGACGGTGATGCCGTTCCAGCCGCTGTAGGCGTAGTTGTTGCTGGCCACCACGATCTCGGTGCTGCCGTCCCCGTCCACGTCCGCGATGAGCGGGTACTCGTAGAGGGTGCCGCTGGCGTGGCCCTCCTGGGCCATCAGGACCTCGCCGGTAAGGCCCTCGAAGATCCACAGCGTGTGCTCGTCGGTGTAGACCACCTCGGCGTCGCCGTCGGCCTCGAAGTCGAACACCGCGCTGCCGGTGACCGAGCTGCTGTAGTCGCTGACGGGGTTGCTCCAGAGCACCTCGCCGTTGGTGTCGTAGACCGTGTAGTAGGACAGCGCCGCGACCCCGACCTCGGGGAGACCGTCCCCGTCGAAGTCGGCCACGGTGGGCGGGCCGCCGCTGCCGCCGCCGGGGATCTGGGTGCGCCAGCTCTGGCTGCCGTCCAGCCAGGTCACCGTGACGTAGCCGTCGCCGCTGCGGACGTGCTCGGGGATGCCGTCCAGGTCGAAGTCGGCCACCGCCGGGATGCCGTCGTAGCCGCCGTCGGTCCAGGAGGTCGCGCCGTCGCGCTCGTAGATGGCGTTGCCCGTGACGAGCTCGAGCTGGTGGTCGCCGTCGGTGTCCACCGCGAAGCTCATCGAGCGGCCCGATCCGTACTCGCCCAGGCCCACGAGGTTGCCCTGGTAGTCGAAGATCTGGCGGCCGAAGATGACCTCGGCCAGGCCGTCGCCGTCCATGTCCGCGATGGACGGGCAGCCGTAGCCGTAGAGCTCGGTGCCCGAGGCGAACTTCAGGGCGGGGATGCCGTTGTAGAGCGAGATGCAGACGACCGCGGCGGTGGTGCCCGAGACGCAGATCTCGGGGATGCCGTCGCTCTCGAGGTCGCCGATGGCCACCCCGGAGCTGGCGTAGAAGCCGTGGCCCCCGATGCTGGAGATGCTGAAGTGGGTCCCCGAGCCGTCGCCCGAGATGGCCTGGAGCGTGCCGGCCGAGGTGTAGGCGCCGCCGCTGAAGGTCGTGAAGACGATGTCCGGCACGTCGTCTTCGTCGACGTCTCCGTCCCAGTCGTCGTCGGTGACGTGTCCCACCGCCGGCGCGGCCATGATGTCGTCGTAGCCGGGGTTCAGCGTGTTCTCGTTCCACTGCCACTCGATGACGGGATCGAAGGTGCCGACGCTGGGCTCGTTGACGCAGTCCTGGTTCTTCTGGACGCTGTAGTCCAGGGCCTCGAGCGCGTCACAGGCGGCGGTGTCGCGCTCGCCGTGTCCCACGTCGTTGCTCGGGGTCAGCTCGTAGTCGTTGCAGGCCAGCAGGAGCAGGATCATGCGTCACTCAGTAGCACGGGTCGTGCCATGTCCGGGCACGGGATTTCAGGGGCTTGGCGGGGGCGCCCGTGTCTCGGTGGGGTGGCCATGTCCTAGGAGGCGCGCTCAGGGCAGGAACCGGGCGGCCTGCTCGGGCTCGGGCAGGCGACAGGCCTCGAGTCGGCCCCAGATCCGGTAGCGGTTGGCGGCCAGCAGGCGGTAGGCGGCGTCGGTCAGGAAGACGGGCAGGAACGACAACGCCGAGGCCCAGGACCAGGGGCCTGGCAGGTGGGTGCAGATCCGCAAGATCGCTTGGGATCTCAGGTATACGCGGTCCTGATCGACCAGCACCATGGTCTCGAGCTCGAGCGGGATGTCGGGGTGCCGGGCCCGCAGGTCGGCGGCGGTGTCGCCCTGGAGCGGCGCGTAGTGCAGGCGGCCCTCGACGTCGTGGTCGAGCAGCCACTGGATCGAGCTGTCGCAGAGCCCGCAGAGCCCGTCGTAGAGCACGATCGGGCTCACCAGGCGCCCTTGTTCTTGAGCAGCTGGCGGCGGTCTCGCTTGCTGGGCCGCCCCAGGCCGCGGGGGCGCTCCTCGAGGGGGCTGGCCGGCTTGGGCTCCTCGGGCGTGCGGTCCTCGTAGAGGGCCAGGGCCTCGGTCGCGGGTCCGCGCCGGTCGCCGAGCGCGGTCACCAAGAGCACGCGGCGGCCGCCCGGGGCCAGCAGATCGATCTCGACGCCGGGGGCGATGACCTTGCTGGCCTTGGCCGACTCGCCGTCGACCTTCACGTGGCCGGCGGCGCAGGCACGGGTCGCCAGCGAGCGGGTCTTGAACATGCGCGCGGCCCAGAGCCACTTGTCGATGCGAACGGAGTCCATGCGGTCCTCGAAGGCTGCCACGGTAGTCACGCACTATGGTCGCGTCATGCTGGACTTCTACTTCGACGTCGTCTGCCCCTACGCCTACATGGCCGCCCTCCGGATCGAGGGCTGCGCCGCTCGCCTCGGGCGGGAGGTCACCTGGAGGCCGGTGCTCCTGGGTGGCATCTTCAAGAGCATCGAGGCCCCTCAGGTCCCCGCCGAGACCTGGAGCGCCCAGCGGCAGGCCCTGATCGCCCAGGACCTTCGCTGGCAGGCCCAGCGCCACGGCGTCTCCCTCCG
>CALGIB010000111.1 GCA_937915955.1 uncultured Pseudomonadota bacterium | reverse complement strand
AGCCGCACCGCCGAGCCCAGGGGGTAGCGCCCCTTGTAGGAGCCCAGCAGCCGCGCGACGGCCTTCTCGACCCCGGGCACCTCGCCCGCGCTCATCCGGGAGAGCGCGATCGGCGCGGGCAGCGGCTGGCCGTCCCGGGGCGCCGAGGTCAGCTCGTGGAAGGCCTCGACCACCGCCAGCATCCGGCCGGGCACGCCGGCGGTCTTGCCCAGCCGAGCCGCCACGGCGTCGTGCACGGTCAGCACCAGGGGCATCGCGGTGGCCCCCAGCCCGGGGTAGCGGAACAGCGGTCGCAGGCGCTGCTCGGGGTCGGGATCCTCGGTCAGGCCGCCCAGCACCGAGGCCAGCGCCAGCGTCATCAACCGCAGGTTGTCCAGCCCCAGGTAGATGCCGAAGCCCACAGCGTCGATGGCCACGGCCACCCGCAGGCGCACCTGGGAGATCGGCGCGCGGTGGTCGCGGACCGCCGTCAGCAGCTGGTAGATGCCGCTGTACCGCCGCATGTTGTCGATGAGCAGCTGCAGCACCCGGCGCAGCGGGACCAGGGACGGCGCCTCGCCCACGAGGTGGGCCGCGTAGAGCTTCTCGACCACCTCCAGGAAGCCGGCGTACAGCCAGACGGCCAGGCGGTCGGGCTCCAGGCGGAAGCTGGCCATGCTGCGGCCCGCGAAGGCGCGCAGGTGGATCGAGCCGTAGGCCGGCTTCAGGGCGCTGCCCTTGCTGCGCATGCCCGCGGCGAGGTCGGCGACCAGCGCCTCGAGGTCGCCCCGCTTGTAGTCCTCGCCGAAGCGCAGCTCGCCCACGTCGAAGCGCGACAGGCCCTGGGCGAGGTCGGTGTAGCGCTCGTACAGGCCGGGATCGATGCGCAGCAGCCGACCGTTGGCGAAGAACTCGTCCTCGCGCAGCTGCAGCCGCAGCGACTGCCCCTGGCCGGTCCAGTCCTGGACTCGCCGATCCAGCCCGTCGAGCTGCTTCTGCACGGCCGTGTTGTTGGGCTCGTAGAGCGCCAGCGCGCGCACCACCGAGTGCAGCAGCGTGAGGACCTCCGAGCCGACGGCCTGGACGCTCATCCGCGGGTCCGGGAGCTGGCGGCGCGGGCCGCGTCCTTGACCGACTGAGGCAGCAGCCAGCGCCCCTGGGCCTTCTTCAGCTCGGCGCGGGCGCGCTCGTCGTCCATCGCGGCCAGGGCCTGCACCGCCTGGAGCTGGCGCCTCTCGACCCGACTGTCCCGCGTGATGTTCGCGTCCGAGAGCACCCTGGTGAAGAAGTCCACCGTGCGCGCGTCCCGGAAGCTGGCCAGCGCGGAGAAGAAGGCCGCCTGCTCCTGGTCGTCGAGCGCCGAGAAGTCGCCGTCCTGGATGGCCCCCAGGATCAGGCCCGCCGAGCGCCCCTCCTTGCTGTCCTCGAGCACCTTCAGCGCCAGCAGCCGGCACTCGCGCACGGGGTCACGGAGGGCGCGGCCCAGGGCGTTGCGGGCCTGCGGGACGAAGTGACCGACCATGGCCTGGAGCGCGGCCTGCCGGACGGGCGTCAAGGTGTGCCCCAGGGCCTTGGAGATCTCGGCGTAGGCGGCGTCGCTGGCGGTGCGCGAGAGGGCCTCGATCGCCGCGACCACGTGGTCGGGCTCGTCGTGGTCCAGGCGGCGCGTGTAGAAGGCCGAGAGGTCGACCTGCTGGGACTCGAGCAGCTCCTGCAGGGCTCGCTGGGCGGCCCCCGGAGCCAGCTGGGTGAGCAGCAGCACCAGGCGTCGCGTCGAGGCGTCCGCCAGCTTCGCCAGGGGCCCCAGGAGGCGCTCGTGGTGCTGGTCCACCAGGGGCGCTATGGCCGCCAGCCGCTCCTCGGCCAGCATCGCCTTTCGCAGGGTCTTGCCGGGTGTTCCCGCCCGGGGGGCCAGCTCAGAGAGGCCCTCGATCAGGCCCAGGACCTCGGTCAGGTTGCCCGCGCCGAGGGCAGCGTCGTAGGCCCCCATCAACAGCGGGCTGGCCACGCCGGGCTCGTCGTGGCCGAAGCGCAGCGCGATGGCGATGAAGCGGCGCTGGTCGGCGGGGGTCTGGAACTGCGCGGCGACCTTGGCGCAGGTGGGCGCGAGGTCCGCCGGGGCCTGCATCGGGGCCTTGGCGCCCCGCACCCAGCCCAGGTGGTCCTCGGCCTTGAGCACGCGCAGATCGTCGCTGCCCAGCGCCAGCTCGTCGCCCTCCTCCGAGCCCCGCACCTGCGATCCCGAGGCCAGGCTGGACTCCATGTCGTCGGGCAGATCGACGCCGCCCTCCTCCTGCAGCGTGTCGGTGGCGAAGTAGCGGAGGTGCTGCAGGTTGGCCTGCCAGAGCAGCGTGACGAAGTCCTCGTCGGTCTTGCGCGTGTCGGTGGCCAGGATGTTGGCCAGCGCCATGACCTCCTCGTCGCTCAGCCCTTCGAGCAGGCTCAGCTCGCGCACGCCGTCGCAGAACAGCTGGAAGACGTAGGGCGCGACCTTGTCGCCGGGGCTGGTGAGCGGGTGGCCCGCGTAGACCAGGCCCGCGCTGGCGACGCGCACGGTCAGCTGCCCCTCGATGAGCTCCTCGGCGCGCCGGAGCACGTCCGCGCAGAGGCGCTCGACCAGGCTGCCCTTGCCCTCGTAGAGCCGCATGCCGCGCAACAGCTTGTCGATCGCGACCCAGAGCTGGGCCACGGCGTCGTGCTTCTTGCGCTCGGCCGTCTCGGTGCTCACCAGCGGATGGATAGCACGAGGGTTAGCGTGCCCCATGCTCATTCTGCTTGCCTTGGCCTGCACGGACGGGGCCGACCCCTTGCCCGAGCGCCCGCTGGCTTTCCCCTCGGCGGACCTGGTCCAAGACGGAAAGCTGAGCCTGAAGGCCGAGGATCTTCCTTCGGCCGAGACCCCCGTGCGCGTCGAGCGCCTGGCCTGGCGCGAGGGCTTCTCGGTGGTCCAGACCACGGTGTTCGATCTCGCTGACGTGGACGCCTCGAGCCTCCCCGGGCACGGGGAGCTGAGCTTCGCTGGCGCCGTGCGGATCGTCGAGCTGGGCTCGGGCCAGGCCCTCCCCTGCTTCGCCGAGCTGGACGCCTGGCCCGAGAACCCCGAGCAGCCCAGCCTGATGGTGCGCCCCCTGCTCCCGATGAGGGCGGGCACCGAGGTGGCTGTCGTCGTCACCACCCAGGCCGCGCCGGTGGACCCGTTCTGGGAGGCCGGTGGCGACGAGGAGCTCCGGGCCCGTCTGCTCGAGCTGGGCATCGAGGACGTGGCCATGGCTACGAGCTTCCCCGTGGCCGACGGCAGCCGGCCGCTGACCAGCGCCCTGGACCAGGTCGACACCCCCGAGGGCTACACCTGGGAGTACGTCAACGAGGACGCTGCGAACATGCCCGAGGGCATCTGGCGCCGCCTCGAGGGCACCTACACGACCGCCAACTTCCTGGGCGAGGACGGGCAGCTGAGCCTGGACGAGGGCTCGGCCCAGCGCCTGGGCGAGGTCGAGGCCGACCTCTACGTGTACTTCCCCGAGGCCGTCCGCGACGCCGAGCCGGGCACGGTGCCGATCTGGATGTTCGGGCACGGCATCTTCAGCCACCCGGACAACTACTTCTACGAGGAGGGCGACCCCAACGGCGTGATCGAGCTGGCGAACCAGGCCGGCGTCCTCGTGATCGCGACGGTCTGGCGAGGCATGACGACCCGCGATCTGGTCGTGCCCATCACCGCCGGCAACGACTTCGGGCGGGTCAACGAGCTCACCGACCACCTCGTCCAGGGGGTCGCCAACAACGTGGCCTTGGCGAAGCTGATCCAGGACGGAGACCTGCTGGACGACCAGGAGCTGCTGGGGCTGGCCGACCGCCGCCAGATCTTCTGGTACGGCATCAGCCTGGGCGGCATCGAGGGCGCGGTGACGCTGGCCAACCAGGACATCATCGAGCACGGCGTGCTGCACGTCGGCGGCGCGGCCTGGTCGACCATGCTCGAGCGCAGCTCCAACTGGACACAGTTCGAGATGCTGATGGAGGACGCGGTGCCCTCGCCCCGGGACCGGCAGCAGCTCTACTCGCTGTCCCAGCTGTTCTGGGATCCGGTGGACCCGGCCTCCTACGCCTCGCAGCTGGCCCAGCGCTCGCTGCTCTGGCAGGAGTCGATCGGGGACGAGCAGGTGCCGAACCTGACCACCCGCCTGCTGGCCCGAGGGGCGGGCGTCGAGCTGCTCGAGCCGGTGGTGGACCTGCCGCCGGGGCTGGCCTCGAGCGCCTCTCCTGGCCTGCCCGCGATGTCCCAGTTCGACCCCGAGAGGCCCCTCCCAACCAGCGAGAACCGGCCCGCCGAGAGCACGGGCGCGCACTCGGACCCCCGCACCTGGCCGGGGCAGCACGCTCAGACGGCGCGCTTCCTGGATCCAGACGACCCGGGCGTGGTCCAGCACTTCTGCGGCGAGGCGCCCTGCTCGGCCAGCAACGACGGGGGCTGAGTCCCGCTCAGAGATCGACGCGCGTGAACGCGTCCCCGCCCTCGTCGGTGTCCGCGGGACGCCAGGACTTTGCGTGCGCCGCGCCGGGCAGCCAGCGCCGGACAGCCTGCTTCAGGGCGCCTCCGCCGTGGCCGTGCAGCACCCAGGCCACCGGCTCGCCCGCCATGACCAGGCGGTCCATGAACAGCTCGAGCGTGTCCAGGGCTTCGTCCGCGCGCTGACCGCGCAGGTCACAGGTGTTGCGCTCGGTGCGCACCTCGCCGATGCCCTTGTGCTGCGTGGGCGGCGGGATCGGCTTGGCGGCCCGAGGCGCCATCGCTCGCCCCTGAGGCTCCAGCAGCACGCAGTCCGTCAGCGGCACCCGGGTCTTCAGGCCCTTGATGTCGACCTCGACGCGGCCCTTGCGCGGGGCCGAGACCACCTCGCCGGTCTTGCCCATGGAGCCGACGCGGACCCGGTCCCCGGCGACGATGGGTCGTGGAGGAGGGGGCGCCTCGAGCGCGGGCTCGGCCGGCCTGACGGACTGGGCGGCCAGGCGGATCTGCTCCAGCGTGCTGCCCGCGTGGCGCAGGCTGGGGTCGCGCTGCAGCGAGGCGATCAGGCCCACGACCCGGTCCTCGGTGTCCTTGAGGCGCGCCAGGGACCGGGCGGCCTCGTGCTCTGCCAGCTGCCGGCTCTTGCCGCGGATCTTCTCCCAGGCGTCCTCGAGCTGACGCTCGCGCTTCTGCAGGCGCAGCCTCTGAGCCTGGAGCTCCTCGCCGGTCTGCAGGGCGCTGACCCGCTGCTCCTCGAGCTCCTCGAGCAGGCCCCCGACCCGCCGCTGCTCCTCGTCCAGGCAGGCCTCGGCCCGGTCGACGATGGCCCCGTCCATGCCCAGCCGACGGGCCGTCGAGAAGGCGTGCGAGAGCCCCACGGCGTCGGCCTTGACCTCGTAGCTGGGCTGGCCCTCGACCAGGTGCACGGCCGCGTTCCGGAAGCGCGCGTCCGTCGCGGCGAAGGCCTTGAGGTCGGTGTAGTGCGTCGTGACGGCCACCCGACAGCCGGCCTCGACCAGCTCCTCGAGCACCGCGCGGGCCAGCGCCGCGCCCTGGCTGGGGTCCGTCCCGACCGCGACCTCGTCCAGCAGGACCAGAACGCCTGGACCTCGACGGGACAGGAGCCCGTTGAGCACCAGCAGGTGACCCGAGAAGGTCGACAGGTCGCCCGCGACCGACTGCAGGTCGCCGATGTCGGCCAGCACGTCCGTGAACAGGTCGACCCGGCTGCCCTCGTCGGCGGGGATGGGGATGCCCGCCCGCACCATCAGCGCGACCAGGCCCAGCGACTTGAGCGCCACCGTCTTTCCGCCGGTGTTCGGGCCGCTCAGGATCAGGCCCGCCGCGGCGGCGTCCAGCCGCAGGTCGTTGGCCACCACGTCCAGGCCGCGCAGCACCAACACCGGGTGCCGCACCTGCTTGAGCGCGATGACGCCCTGCTGCCCCAGGAAGGGCTCTCGGCCGCCCAGCGCCTCGCCCAGGGCGTGTCGGGCCTGGGCCAGGTCCACCTGCACCGCGCAGCCCAGGGCCACTCGGACCGACTCGACGTGCTTGGAGAGCAGGCCGCTCAGGACGGTCAGGATGCGCTGGACCAGGCGCCGCTGCTCGGCCTCGGCCAGGCGCAGCTGGTTGTTCAGCTCGACGACCTCGCCCGGCTCGACGAAGACGGTCTCGCCCGACTTGCTGGTGTCGTGCACGATGCCCAGGCCCTTGCGGCGGGCCTCGGCGCGGATGGGCAGCACGTAGCGGTCGCCGCGCTGGGTGACGTACTTGTCCTGGAGCAGGCCCTCGAGCTCGCGGCCCTTCAGCAAGCGATCCAGGGTCTCGCGGATGCGGCTGTGGAGGCTTTGGACGCGCCGGCGCAGCTCGCCGATGTCGGGGTAGCGCAGCTCGGACAGGTCGCCGCGCTCGTCGAAGCTCTCGTCCAGCTCCTCGATCAGGACGGGGTCCAGGCGCACGTCCTCGACCAGCAGCGCCAGGGCCGGGGCCTGCTCGCCGCGCTCCTGGACCCAGAGCCGCAGCGCCTCGAGCGCCAGCAGGCAGCGGGCGACCCCGGCCAGCTCCGCCGGCTCCAGGACGGCGCCGTGCTGGGCTCTACCCAGGGCCTCCTCGATGTCGGTGACCGCCGAGACGGGCAGGGTCTCGCCGTCCTCGAGCAGGGCTCGGAGCTGCCGAACGCCGGCGTACTGAGCGCGGACGGAGTCCAGATCCCGCACCAGCGGCAGGGTCCGGGCGGCTCGGGCGCCGCGGAGGGTGCGGCAGCGCGCACCCAGGGCCTCGAGCACGACCGGCCAGTCCAGGGTCTCCAGCGTTCGCGCGTCCAGGTCCATGGGCGCCCCATATCGCCACCTGGGGGGTGTGCGGCAAGCGGAGCTTCGCCAGGCTCGACCGTATAGCCCCAGCTGGACTCGACCGCGCCCGCCACCGGAGGCACCCCGCGGTCAGAGCGGCTACCGTTCCGGGGTGAAGTCCCGCACCCTCGTGATCGGCGTCCTGCTGGCCGTGGCCGCCGCGCTCCTGCTGATGCTCTGGCCCGACGGCCAGACCCCCGAGGACGAGGTGCGCGAGGTCCTGACCGAGATGGCCCTGGGCGCCGAGGACGGCGACGTCAACGCCGTGCTCGAGCCCATCGCCCCCGACTGGCGCGACGCCTCCGGCCTGAGCCGCAAGGACCTGCAGGCGGTGCTCGTGCGGGAGTTCCTGCGAGGCAAGCGCCTGCGCGTGGTCCTGGGGCCCATCCTGGTCGAGATCGACGAGCCCAGGGCCGAGGCCAGCTTCGAGATGTGGCTGGCCGAGGGCGCCGAGGTCTTCCCGCTCTGGCCGGCCAGCAACGAGGTGCTGCGCGCCGAGGTCGAGCTGGAGCGCCGCGATGGGGACTGGACGCTGGTCGGCTCTCGGGTGAGCAAGCTGGACGGCCGCGTGGTGGAGCCCCGATGAGCCTCTGGCTGCTGCTGGCGACCCTGCTGGGCAGCGCGCGCGCCCAGGACTTCCACGCCCTCTACGTGGGGGCGGGCCTGCACGGCACGGTGCCGCTGGACGACTTCGGCGATGACGCCTCTCGAGCGGGCCTGGCGCCTCACCTCGAGCTCTCGGACGTGCTGCTCTGGGGCCACGCCCAGGCCTACATGAGCGTGAGCCCCTGGGGCCTGGGCCTCGCGCCGCTGTCGGTCTCGGGCGACGACGTGCAGCAGCTTCGCAGCCAGGCTGGCCTGCGCTTCCACCTGGGGCCCTCGCTGGTCGAGAAGCCGACCACCTTCTGGCTGGGCGTCGGGGTGGTCGACTACAGCTACCGCCTGCAGGGGGGGCCGAGCCGAAGCCAGCTGCGCATGGTGCACGGCGCCGGGGTCACGCGCGTGAGCGGTCCCTGGCTGGCGACGCTGAGCGGCGGCTTCGTGCCCTTCACGAGCACCCGCTACCCCGACACCCGCGACGACCAGGCCACCTTCGGTGTGCCCAGCTACGCCGGCTGGCCCCTGGTCGTGAGCCTCAGCGTCAGCCGCAGCGCGGGCACGATCTACGCGCCAGCGCCCAGGTCATCGAGGCCTCGCGTCGAGCCCTGGGTGGGCCTGGGCGGTGGTGCGGTCGCGCTCTTCGGCGACACCGACGACCGCCTGATGCAGGACGAGTTCGCCGGCAACAACGCGCGCAACGGCTGGTTCCCCCAGCTCGACGCCGGCCTGAAGCTGCCCAGGGGGCACGGGGTCCTGCTCAGCTACCGGCACCTCCAGCTGGCCCAGGACGCCTACGGGCTGAATCGTCTCTGGATCCGCGAGTCCCTGGTGCTGGCCTGGGAGTGGACCCCCTTCTCCGCCGTAGGCCTGGAGCCCTTCGTGAGCGTCGGCGCCAGCGGCGACTACCTGCGCTTCGTGCAGCGCGACTTCGAGGTCGTCACCGCGGCCTCGGACGGGTGGCGGGTCTGGCCCTCGGGCACCCTGGGGGTCGGCTTCCGCCCCGCCGAGCAGGGCTGGCTGCGGCTCCGCACCCAGGCGCGGGCCAGCCCCGGCCTGGCCCTGGACCGCTCCGGCCCGGTCCGCACGCCGTGGACGCAGGCGGAGTGGACCGTCCTGTCCGTCGAGGTCTACCCCCGCCGATGGTGAGCCTGGCGCTCCTGACCGCCTCGCTGGCCAGCCCGGGGATGGACGCGCTCTCGGCCGGGGACGAGGCGCGCTGGGCCGGAGACCGCGTCGAGGCCCGGCGGCAGTACAAGCTCGCCGTCGAGGCGGGCGAGCCCGCGGTCGAGGCCATGGCGCGCCTGCGCCTGCTGCACTTCTCCGGCAACCTGGGCATGCTCGTGCACGGCCCCAAGGCCGAGAACATCCTGTTCACCGCCGAGCCCGACGCGGCCCTGGCCCTGGCCTGGGCCGACTACCACCTGCTGGCCCCCGCGCAGCTGGGCACCAGCCTGGACGACGCCGTGGACCTGGCGGGCGCGGCCTACCCCGAGCTGCCCGCGCCGGCGCTGGCGCGGCTCTACCTGGCCACCGGCGAGCAGCGCTACCTGGACGAGCTGGCCGCCACCGATCCCAAGGACGGGCTGGGTCGCGCCCTGATCGAGCACGAGGGCGCGCCGGCCCCGGACCCCGGCACCTGGTTCTTCTCGCTGGGCCTGGCGGGGGCCCCCGGCGCGGGCTTCGGAGGGGGCGTGAGCCTGATCCACCCGGACTGGCTGCTGCGGGACTGGAAGCTGCAGGCCGGTGTGTTCGCGACCACCCGGGGGACGGCCGTGGGCACGCTCAGCCTGCGCAGCCCGGGCCGCGTCTTCGGCACCGGCGCCTTCGTGGGCGCGCGCACCGTCGCGGATCTCTACGACAGCCAGGGGCGGCGCTCGACCTTCGAGCACGAGCGCCTGGTCCTGCGGCTGGGCGGTGGCGTGACCCACGAGCGCCTGCGCGTCACCGCGGGGCCGCAGGGGCGGGCCGATCGCGCCGACATCAGCCAGCCCGACCTGAGCCTGGGGCCCTGGGCCAGCGCGGTGCTCGACCAGGCCAGCGGCTGGGGCCGCGAGCGGCGCGGCTGGATCCTGTCGGGCTCCACCAGCGGGGCCTTCGGGCAGCACACCGAGAGCCTGCAGCTGTCGGCCACCGCCGTCGGCTACCTCGGCCTGCTCAAGGGGGTCACCGCGGGGCGGCTCACGGTCGACCACGAGCTGCTGGACGCCCCGGTCTACCTGCTCCCCAGCGCGGGCGGCGCGGACCTGCATCGCGGCGCCTGGGCCTCGCGCTACCGCTCGCCGAGCATCGCGACGGCCGACCTGGAGCAGCGCTGGGTGCTGATCGGTCCCCTGGAGGCCGCCATCTTCGTCGACGGAGCCTGGATCCAGATGGACGACGTGACCATCACGGACGTCCGCCTCGTCGGCGGCGAGCTCGGCCGAGGCCTTCAGCTGCAGAACCTCTCATTCGGGCAGATCACCGG
>CALGIB010000110.1 GCA_937915955.1 uncultured Pseudomonadota bacterium | reverse complement strand
GGTCCGCGGCGCCCTCGGCGATCTTGTCGAGGCCCTGCTCCATGTTCGCCGTGAAGTCGTACTCCACCAGCTCGCCGAAGTGGTCCTCAAGCAAGCGCGTGACCGCAAAGGCCGTCCACGTCGGGACCAGCGCGGTGCCCTTCTTGAAGACGTAGCCTCGGGTCTGGATGGTCTCGATGATGGCGGCGTAGGTGCTGGGACGTCCGATCCCCAGCTCCTCGAGCGTCTGGACCAGCGAGGCCTCGGTCAGACGGGCAGGCGGGCTGGTCGTGTGACCGACCGCGTCCACCGTCCGGGTCTCCACGACCTGCCTGTCGCGAAGCGGCGGAAGCTCGTTCTCGGCCTCTTCCGTGTCGCGGCTCATCACGTAGACCGCGCGGAACCCGTCGAAGGTGTAGGTCTTGCCCCGGCTGCGGAAGAGCCCGGTGCGGGCGTCGGCCTGGACCAGCGTGTCGACGTTGACGCGCTCGCCGGTGGCGTCGTTCATCTGCGAGGCGATGGTGCGCCTCCAGATCAGCGCGTAGAGGCGTGCGGACTCGTCGCCCATCGCTGCGCGGCACTCGGCCTCCGTGCGGAACTGAGAGCCGGCGGGGCGAATGGCCTCGTGGGCCTCCTGAGCCCCCTTCTGCTTGGACGCGTAGACCCGAGGCGCGCCGGGCAGGTAGGCGGACCCGAAGGAGCTCGAGATCACGGCTCGAGCGCCCTGGATGGCCTCGTCCGACAGGTTCGTGGAGTCGGTGCGGTGGTAGGTGATCCAACCGTTCTCGTAGAGACGCTGTGCGACCGACATGACCCGCTTGGCGGGCCAGCGCAGCTTGCGGTTGCCCTCCTGCTGGAGCTTGGAGGTCGTGAAGGGCGCGATGGGCTTCTCGCGGAAGCTCCGCCTGGCGACCTTGTGGACCTGTGCCGGCTGGCCGCGTAGGGCGTCTCGCAGCGCGGTAGCGCTGGCCTCGTCGAGGAGTCGGGGAGGCGCCTTGCTGGGCTTGAGCAGGCCGGTCGTCGGATCGAAGTCCCGGCCCTGGGCCAGGCGAGCGCTGTCCACCTCGACCAGGGTGCCCAGGTACTCGCCGTCGGAGGTCGCGAAGCTGGCGTTGAGGTCCCACCAGCTGGCGGAGCGGAAGGCCATGCGCTGACGCTCGCGCTCGACGACCAGGCGTACAGCGGGGGTCTGGACGCGTCCAGCGGAGAGCCCCTGCCGGACCTTGCGCCACACGACCTCGGACAAGCTGTAGCCGAAGAGCCGGTCGACGATGCGGCGGGCCTCCTGGGCGCGGACCAGGTCCATGTCCAGGCTGCGAGCGTTCTGCAGTGAGCGCTGGATGGCCGTCTTCGTGATCTCGTGGAAGACCAGGCGACGGACCGGGACCTTGGGCTTCAGCGCCTCGATCAGATGCCACGCGATGGCCTCGCCCTCGCGGTCCTCATCTGTCGCGAGCAGGAGCTCGGGCGCGCCCTTGAGCATCGCGCGCAGCTTCTTGACTTGCTCGCGCCCTCGGTCCGTCAGCACGTAGACCGGCGAGTAGTCGTCCGCGATCGCGGTGACCAGCCAGGTCTTCTCGTTCCGATCCGGGGTCGGGATGTCGCCCTTGCGCTCGGGCAGGTCTCGGACATGACCGATCGAGGCCTCGACCTGGAAGCCGGGACCCAGGAACTTCCCTATGGTTCGGGCCTTTGCAGGGGACTCCACGATGACCAACGGCTTGGACACAGCTCTCCTCGTGGCCTCGATGAGGCCGGTCAGCGGGTATAGGCCCATGCGCTCCGATCGGCAAGGGTCCGGGTCGCGCGCTACCCTCGGACGGTGGACGATCCGCTTCAGGGCTGGCTGAACTACCTACGCGCAGAGCGAGGGGCCGGCGAGGAGACCCTCCGGGCCTACGGTCGGGACCTGCGCACCCTGCAGCTCCACCTGCGGGACAAGGAGCTGGAGCTGCTGGAGGCCCAGGTGCTCGATCTGCGCAGCTGGCTGGCGGCCCAGGCCCGTCGCGCGCCAGCGCCCGCCAGCGTCTCGCGTCGGGCCTCGGCCTGCCGGAGCTTCTACCGCTGGGCTCTCTCCGAGGGCCTGCGCGAGGACTCGCCGGCCGAGAGGCTCCGCAGTCCCAGGGTGCCCGAGACCGTGCCTCACTTCCTCTCCGAGGCCGAGGCCGCCGAGGTGGTTGAGCAGCCCTCGCAGCAGGGCTGGTACCTGCTGCGCAACAAGGCCCTGCTGGAGCTGCTCTACGGAGCCGGTCTGCGCGTCAGCGAGGCCTCGTCGTTGCGGGTCGAGGACCTGGACCTAGAAGAGGGGCTCGTGCACGTCCGAAAGGGGAAAGGGCGCAAGGCGCGTCGGGTGCCGGTGGGTTCGGAGGCGCTCCGGGCCCTCGAGGCCTGGCTCGGCGCCCACGAGGGCAGGGGACCGCTGTTCCTGAACCGCTACCGAGAGGGTCTCAGCGCGCGCTCGATGCACAGGATCGTTCGGGCCAGTGGACGACTGCACGATCTGGGCGGCCTGCACCCCCACGCGCTGCGCCACAGCTGCGCCACCCACATGCTCGCCAACGGCGCCGATCTCCGGGGCATCCAGGAGCAGCTCGGCCACGCCTCGTTGTCCACGACGCAGCGCTACGCGCACGTCAGCGTGGAGCGCCTGCTGGAGGTCCACCGGTCGGCACATCCGCGGGCCAGGCGCCCGGTCGAGCCGGGGCCCGAGCCCTCGGATGAGAGCTGACACAGGTATGATGCGGCCATGTCCGGCTTGACCACAGAGGAGCTGCGGGAGCTCCACCAGCTGCGAGAGATCCTTGACAGCGGGACCTTCTACGACCTGTTTGGCATCGGCCGTGGCTTCGACCGCGCCCAGCTCAGGACGAGCTACTACGCCATCTCTCGACGCTTCCACCCCGACCGCTTCTACAGGCAGGACCTGGGCGGCCACGAGACCCTCCTCGAGGAGGTGTTCGCGGGCATCAACCTGGCGTATCGGACCCTCGACGAACCCGAGGAGCGGAAGCGCTACGACCGGGAGATCGGCCCCAAGGCTCCGACAGCGCCCCCCTCGAGCGCGCCGGGCTCGAGCGCGCGCGAGAAGGCATCGGCGCCGCCTCCCGTGGACCAGCCAAGGGTGGTGGACACCGGGGATGTGCCCGACAGCCACACCGTCGAGTTCCAGCGCCCGACCGACTCGAGCAGCGAGGCCAGCTCGGCTGGGCCGCGTGCTCGGGCCAGGAAGAAGAAGCCGCAGCGGTCGTCGTCAGCCCCACCCGCCGTCGCGGCGCTGAAGACGCAGCTGATCCGTCGCCTCAAGAGGGCGCGCGTGCACTACCGCGGTGGCGAAGCGGCCGAGGCCCAGAACCAGTGGGTCTCGGCGGCCAGCAGCTACTACCTGGCCCACCAGTACGATCCCCGGAACGCCGACTACGAAGCCGCCTACAAGAGGGCCAACGGCAAAGCTCGCACCATCCAGGCGGCCCAGTTGGTGCAGCTGGCGCGGAACGCCGAGGACTACGGCAGCCACCGCGAGGCCATCGTCTACTACGAGAAGGCCTGCGAGCTGAACCCGCCCGAGGGCGAGGCCTACTACCGGCTGGGCATGCTCCTGCGCCGGCTGGACCCCGACGACCGCGCGGTCCTCGACAACCTGCGGGCTGCGGTGACCAAGACCTCGACCCGCGCGGAGTACCGCCTGGCGCTGGCCGAGGTCTACGAGTCCACGGGCATGAAGCTCAACGCCAACCGCGAATTCCAGGCGGCGCTCAAGCTCGAGCCCGGCAACGATACTGCGAAGTCCGGCCTGCGCCGCACGCGCTGAGCGGCCACCTCCGATAGCCGGCTGAGTACCCGCCGGAGGAAGCATGCCGAGCACCGTGGTCGTGGGCGCCCAGTGGGGCGACGAGGGCAAGGGCAAGATCGTGGATCTGCTGGCCGCGCAGGCCGCCCTGGTCGTGCGCTTTCAAGGCGGCAACAACGCCGGGCACACCCTGGTCGTCGACGGCGAGAAGGTCGTGCTGCACCTGGTCCCCTCGGGGGTCCTGCACCCCGGCACGCTCTGCGTCATCGGGCCCGGCGTGGTGCTGGATCCGGGCGTGCTCCTGGGTGAGCTGGACGGCCTCGCCCGCAGCGGTCGGGACATCGGCCCGCGCCAGCTGCTCGTCTCGAGCCAGGCCCACGTCATCCTGCCGTGGCACGTCGCCCTCGACGGGCTGCGGGAGCTGGCCCTGGGCGCCTCGGCGATCGGCACCACCAAGCGCGGCATCGGGCCCGCCTACGAGGACAAGGCGGCCCGGCGGGGCCTGCGTGTGCTCGATCTGATCGACCCTGTCCGGCTTCGTGAGCGGGTCGCCGAGGTCCTGCCCAACAACAACCGGATGATCGTGGAGTGGTACGGCGGCGAGGCCTTCGACGAGCAGGAGCTGCTGGTCCGGCTGGACGCGGTCGGTGAGCGGCTCGCGCCCTACGTCGGAGACACCGTGGGGGTGCTGCACGAGGCGCTGGAGGGCGGCAAGGACGTCGTCTTCGAGGGTGCCCAGGGCACCTTCCTGGACCTGGACCACGGCAGCTACCCCTTCGTCACCAGCAGCAACACGTTGGCCGGGGCCGCCTGCTCGGGGGCCGGCGTGGGCCCGGGCGCCCTCGACCACGTGCTCGGCGTCTTCAAGGCCTACTGCACGCGGGTCGGAGCCGGCCCCTTCCCCTCCGAGCTGGATGACGACCTGGGCGAGTCCATCCGCCAGGCCGGGCGCGAGTTCGGCAGCACCACCGGTCGGCCTCGGCGCTGCGGCTGGTTCGACGCGGTCCTCGGGCGGCGCGCGGTGCAGCTCAATGGCATCACCGAGCTCGCGCTCACCAAGCTGGACGTCCTGTCAGGGCTCGAGACGCTGAAGGTCGCCGTCGCCTACGCACAGGGTCCGGGCGCCCTGGCGAGCTCCGAGCAGCTCGAGGCGGCGACGCCGATCTACGAGGAGCTCCCTGGCTGGTCCGAGGAGCTCACCGAGTGCTCCAGCTGGGACGAGCTCCCCGCGGCCTGTCGGGCCTACGTCGTGCGCCTCGAGCAGCTGCTGGGCGCCCCGTCGGGCTGGATCTCGGTGGGCCCCGGCAG
>CALGIB010000109.1 GCA_937915955.1 uncultured Pseudomonadota bacterium | reverse complement strand
TCTGACGGGTGCCTCATTGCTGGCGACAGAGACGGGCATTCTGGTGTATCTGGGGTTGCAGGCCCTTGTCCTTCTGAGCCTGCTGCTGGCGTTCTTCAACCTCCTTCCCATCCCGCCACTCGATGGCTCGAAGGTTCTGATGGGCCTGCTGCCGAGGCCCCTGGCCGAGCCTTACGCGCGCCATGCGGGGATGTTTTCCTGGGCCCTGATGGGACTCATTGTCGTTGGCGCCGTGACCGGTTGGCACCCGATGTCGCGCCTGATCTTCCCGGTTCGCTCCGACTTCTTCTACACGTCCGTGCTGGGGCTGCTCGTCAACGTCGGGATCAGCGGGGGCGCGATGTGGCCGCCCGTCTTCCGGGACGAGCGCAAGGCGGAGCTGAACCCCATCGGCATGCGGCAGATGACCCACGTGCTCCGGCAGAAGGGCGTGGTGCTCGGCATCCACCCCGAGGGCACGCGAGGCAAGGGGCCGGACGAGTACGACTTCCTGCCCGCGAAGCCCGGCGTCGGTCGCCTGATCAAGGCGGCGGACCCGGACACCTTGATCCTCCCCTTCTTCATCGCGGGCATGGGCAACGACCTCAAGCGCGAGATTCGCCTGCTGATCCAGAAGCCGCCCGGCTCGGAGATCCGGCTGCGCTACGGCACCCCCATCCGCGTGGGCGATCTGGACCGGGATCGCATGACGCCCCTGGAGATCGCTCAGCAGCTGCTCGGCGTCATCGGGCAGCTCGGGGAGCAGGATCGCCAGGAGCGCATCGCCGCGGGCCTGGTGCAGAGCCAGCGCGCCGCGTCTTGACGCAGGCCGCAGCGTCCCCATGGTGAGGGGAACCCGGAGTCCGGATTGATCAAGACCCTGCTGCTGCTCGTGCTCGACGTCTACACGATGCTGGTCTTCGCCCGCGTCATCACGTCGTGGATCGGGCTGTCGCCGACGAACCCCATCGAGAAGCTGCTCTCCTCCGCGGTGGATCCTGCCACCCGGCCCATCCAGCAATACACGTCCGTCGGCGGGCTCGACTTCTCGCCCATCATCCTGATCTTCGCGCTGCAGCTCCTGCAGCGCTTCGTGCAGAGCTCGCTGTAGTCTCACCCGGTCCCCGCACAGGAGCTCCGCCCATGTCCCTCGCTGACCAGACCTGCGTCCCCTGCCAGGGCGGCGTGCCGCCGCTGAGCGCCGCCCAGATCGCCCCCTTGTTGGAGCAGCTGGACGGCTGGACCGCGGTGGAGGACCACCACCTGCACAAGGACTGGACCTTCAAGAACTTCGCGGACGCGCTGGCCTTCACCAACGCGGTCGGCGCCATCGCCGAGGAGCAGTGGCACCACCCGGACATCACGCTGTCCTGGGGCAAGGTCGGGGTCACGATCTGGACCCACAAGATCGACGGCCTGGTGGAGGCGGACTTCGTCTTCGCGGCGAAGTGCGACCAGGCGCTGCAGGGCTGATCGGTCGCTGCGGGGCTAACCCAGGGCGCGCAGCACCGCGACCTGCTCGGCGATGTCGACGCCGTCTGGGTCCAGCAGCTGGTGCACCATCATCCCGATGACGAAGGAGTACAGCGCCTTGCCCAGCGAGTCGCCGGGCAGGCCCAGGCGCTCCTGCAGCGCGTCCCGGTAGAAGCGGGTCGTGGACGTCAGGAAGGCGCGGGCCTCGGGCCCGTCCTGGCTGCGCAGGTAGTCGATGGCCAGGACCACGACGTACTGCAGGTGCGCGGCCCGGTCCTGCAGGTAGGCCTCCAGGGCTTCGAGCCGCACGGGCAGCGGATCCTGGGGATCCACGAGGCCGATGGCGTCGGCGACGTGCTGCCGGCTGAGCCGCTCGAACATGCGCCGGAAGAGATCATCCTTGCCGTCGAAGTAGTGGTAGAGCGTGCCGGTCGAGAAGCCGAGCTCCTTCGCCAGCGTGCGCATCGTCACCGAGCCGTAGCCCCGGCGGGCGAAGAACCCGAAGCTGCGGTCCAGGATCTGCTCTCGCTGCTTGTCGTGATCGACGACCCTCGGCATCTCAGGCCGCTTCCTGCAGGGTCCGGGCCTGCCAGGCGTCGATGCGGGGGTGCATCAGCTTCTTGAAGAGGGGGGGGACCATCGCGAGCAGCAGCATGCCCGAATAGCCCGTGGGCAGCAGCGGAGCCTGCTCGAAGTGGCGCAGCACGCTGAAGTGGCGGCTGGGGTTGGCGTGGTGGTCGCTGTGCCGGGTCAGCTCGAAGAGCAGGATGCGGCTGAGCGGGTGGTTGGAATTCCAGCTGTGCACCGGGCGCACGCGCTCCCAGCGGCCGTCGTCGCGGCGCTCGCGGCGCAGGCCGTAGTGCTCGATGTAGTTGATGTTCTCCAGCAGCAGCGCGCCCATGAGGCCCGCGGCGAGCCAGGCCGCGGCGGCGAGGGGGCCGAAGACGAGGGCCGCCAGGGCGAGGGACCCGACCTCGATGACCTGGAAGCGGATCATCTCGTTCTGCCAGCTGAAGCGGGACACGCCGCGGCGGTCCAGGCGGCGCGCCTCCAGGCGCCAGGCGCTCATCCAGCCGCCGATCACCGACTTGAACCAGAAGCCGTAGACGGTCTCGCCGCGGGCGGCGCTGGCCGGGTCGTCCTCGGTGGCGACGTTGGCGTGGTGGCCGCGGTTGTGCTCGATGAAGAAGTGCATGTAGTGGGTGCTGAGCAGCAGCAGCTTC
>CALGIB010000108.1 GCA_937915955.1 uncultured Pseudomonadota bacterium | reverse complement strand
TCAGGCCGCCCCGCTCGTACTTCACGTCGATGTGCACGAGCAGGTCCGGCTCCGCGTCCTCGAGCGCGACGAGCAGCTCCTCCCAGCTCATCATGGGCTCGGCCAGGACCTGAGCGTCGGGGAACTCGGGGTCCAGCGGTCCACCGCAGAGGAAGTCGGCCTGCAGCTCGGCCAGGGTGTGGTCCCGGATGAGCAGCTGCTCGGTGATCTCGGAGCCGTCCGCCCAGGTGCAGTGCTCCTGGTGGACCCAGGGATCATGCGAGATCAGCGCCTGCTCGTCCGAGCTGACGGCAAGGTCGAACTCCAGACCGTCGTAGCCGGCGGCGATGCTCTCGGTCATCGCCAGCGCGCTGTTCTGGGGCCAGTTGCCAGCGGCCCCGCGGTGGGCCTCGATGGTGGGATCGGCCCCGGCGTCGAAGGCTCCGCAGCCGAGCGCGGCGAGGTAAGGAAGCAGCGTCATCGAGGCACTGTAGCGTGAGCCGAATGATGAGAGAGGGGCTCGCGGCGCTGCTGCGGCTCCCCAGGACCCTGCAGCCCGGTGCGACCGCGGCGCTCTGCGCCGAGCTCGAGGCCCGACGCCCGGCCGAGGACTGGAACACCGCCTTCGGGGCGGACTCGCTGTTCGACGCGTGGACGAGCTGCGAGCTGACCCGCGGGCTGTACGAGGCCAACCGGTCCGTCCTCCGTGAACACCTGGCCCCTCGCCAAGCCTGGCGCGTGCTGGAGCTCGGAGGCGGCGACGGGCGGCTCTGGCAGGGCTGGTCGATACCGGGTGAGCTGGAGGTCGTCGACCCCGCCCAGGCTGTGCACGACCGCCTGGCCGGCCAACTCCCGCGCAGCCTGAGCCTGCGCAGCCGGGTGCGGCGGGCCGAGGAGCTTGACGAGTTCCAGGCGGACGCGGTGGTCTGCAGCCTGACCCTGCACCACGTGGCTGGGCGCTCGTTCCGCGAGCGCGCCAGCCACGGCCTGACCGGGCCGGGCAAGCAGGAGGTGCTCGAGCGCCTGCGGCGGGGCCTGGTCGAACGGGACGGCCTGCTGGTGCTCAACGAGGCGAACGTCTTCTGCGAGCTGGAGCTGGCACCGGGCGACCCCGTGCTGATCGACAACCTGCTGGACTCCTACCTGCGGCGCTGCGGCCGGGCGCTGCTGGCTGAGCTCGACGCGGGCGGCGATCCCCGCCTCGAGGCGATCCTGCACCTCTGGTGCCTGGAGCAGGTCGGTCGGGGTCAGCTGCCCCTGGCCGAGAGGGACGTCTACGAGCTGGACGTGCCCCGCTGGGAGCGCCTGCTGCAGCGCTCGGGCTTCCGGGTCGAGTCCAGGGTCTGCACCGACCGCTGGGGCCTGTTCTTCCAGTACGTCTGCCGGCCCGCCTGAGGCCGCGGCGCTCAGCTCGTCAGCTCGCCGATCCACGTCCGCCAGTTGGTCCGGACCTTCTCGTTGGGCGCCAGCGGCAGGCGTCGCTGCAGCTCGAGGAGGGTGAAGCGCTTCTCCTGGGCCTGGTCGAAGACCAGGCCACCGGCCCGCCGATAGCCGGCCATGAAGCTCCCCCGGGCTGCGGGAAGCTGCCGAAAGACGGAGATGGACAGCTCGACCAGATCGGCTTCGCGCGGCCCCCAGCGGCACAGGACCCAGTCCACCACCCCGCGGACCTGGTACATGCCACGCACCCGGTCGCGCACCACCTGCACGTTGCCCAGGTGGAAGTCCATGTGCAGCAGCCGAGCCTTGGCCGGATCGAAGTCGGGCAGTGGCAGGTCGGGGACGTCCCCGGGGTCCTCGGGGCGCTTGCGGCTGTGGATCGCGGCCATGGCGCCGCCCATCGCGAAGCAGAGGTCCTGCAGCCCCTGCTCGTCCAGGCGGCGACGGTCCCAGAGCGACTGCCCGCTCTCTCCCGGGAGGTGCGGCATCAGCGCCGAAGGCTCGGTCTCGCTGAGGATCCGCGAGGGCGTCGGGGCGTCGACGCGGCGCACCAGCGAGACCGCCTGGGCCTCGGCCTTGAGCCCACTGAGGTGCTGCCGGTGCGGGTCCCAGGCGTCCCCGAAGGGGTCCCCTACCCGCCCGATCTTCAGCACGTAGGGCTTACCGTCGTGGACGCCGACCAGCCGGAAGAGGTGGTGCTGGGACCCGACCTCGAAGGCCCGAAGGTCGCGGTACGCGAAGCCGCTCGCGTCCAGCAGCCGCCTGGCACGGTCCACCATCAACATCCGGACTACTCCGTCTCGAACCGGACGGTCCGGCTAACCGGCTCCCCGTGCACGATCGCGGAGAGCTCCACCTCGTAGGACGAGGCCGCCTCCAGCGGATCCAGCGGAACCAGCGCCACCATGTCCGTCAGCCAGGCGTCCGCGCCCGGCTCGAGCAGCACGAACTCCACGGCGCCGTCGGGACCCGTGAGGTCCGCCTCGAACTGTTCGATGTCGGACTGATCGCTCACGTTGCCCACCGACCATGTGATCGGAAAGCCGACCACGCCCCGATCCGCGACGGGATCCGGCGACTCCGAGTCCGAGTCGAAGTCGACGGGCACACCGACCATGCCGTCGGGCGGGTAGACCAC
This sequence comes from uncultured Pseudomonadota bacterium, assembly GCA_937915955.1. GTDB lineage: Bacteria > Myxococcota_A > UBA796 > UBA796 > CAJQPC01 > JAAESX01. Next base: position 482 of record CALGIB010000108.1, on the reverse strand, counting down.
CTCCGCGCCCTCGGTGCCTGGGTAGTCGCCGACCAGGATCATGCCCGCGTAGCCGGCGGTCTCGCCGTAGCCGACGTGGCGCAGGTCCAGCCCGACCAGCGGGGCGCGGTGGTAGACCGAGCCCATCCACACGTCCACGGCGGCGGCGGGGGCCATCCCGGTCGCCAGGACCTCGCCGATCTCCTGGTTGGCGAAGTCCCAGCCCGCGGCCTCGACCCGGTTCCAGACGTACTCGCCGGTGTAGCCCTCGTCCTCGACGTGCTCGGTGTGGGTCAGCTCCCCGAGCAGCTGCATGTAGTCGGCGTGGGCCTGCGCCGCGGTGTTCAGCGCGTCCTCGCCCCGCGCCGGGGCCAGGTCCAGGGCGCCGCGGTAGCAGCCCAGGCGCCAGAACGCCTCGTCCGCCCCGCCCTCGACGGCGGGTCCGCAGGAGGCCTCGAGCTCGATGGAGGTCAGGGGGCCCGAGCTGCAGCCCAAGAGGATCC
>CALGIB010000107.1 GCA_937915955.1 uncultured Pseudomonadota bacterium | reverse complement strand
GCTTCGGCCTGCCGGGCATCCACGTCTCGATCGTGGGCGACCCCGAGGGGATCACGCCCGTGCTCGGGCCGGCGGTCCTGCACTCGACGGTGCTGGCCAGCTGCGGCGTCGGTCGGGAGCTCGGCCAAGGCCCGCTGGTCGTGGTGCCCGGTCCGGCCGAGGATCCGCTGCTGGTCTGCCTGCACCCCGAGGGCCAGGGGATCTGGTTCGGGCTGGACAGCCTGGGCAGCGGCGCGCACCCCGCGACACAGGCCTTCGTGAGGATCTGTCGGGATCCGCGCCACAAGGCCCGGCAGCTCGGCAAGGAGCTGCGCCGCTTCCTGGCCGCGCTGGGGGTGCCGGCCGAGCCCGCGCTGCTCGACCTGCTGTTCATGGCCCCAGCGCCGCCGCTGACCCGGCTGGCCCTGGCTCTCCGCGCCGGACGCGCCATCTCGGGCGAGGCGGGGCAGCCCGTGCACCGCTACCTGGCGGGCCACGTCGGCGAGCTGCCCGACTCCCTTCCGGCGGGGATCACGGGCGAGGAGGTCCTTCGCCGCTACGCCGACGGCCAGCTCGAGCCCTTGCTGGGTCGGGTGGCGCTGCACAGCCGGGATCAGGTCGAGGACTTCCTCGACGGCATGGCCGCGCTGGCGGACTCGGACCAGGGCCGCGACATGGCGCTCGTAGGGGAGCTGGCTCAGCTCGCCGGGCACATGCTGGCGCTGCCCTCGCAGGCGATGCTCCCCCCTCCGGACAGCGCCGCGGACGCGGTGGCCACCGGCCTGGCCAGAGCCCTCGGGGCCACCAAGGGCGAGCAGGACGCCAGCAGCAAGCTGCGGGAAGTGTTCACGTTCCTGGGTGGCAAGTTCTCGGACGACGAGGCCCACCCCATCCGGCTGCACGAGGGGGCGGCCCCCGAGGACCGGGCCGCGCGGTGGCGCTGGTTCGTCGACGGCGTCTGCGAGGCCTCGACCCGCGCCGAGGAGGTCTGGCGCGAGGTCATGGACCGCCCGGCCTGAGCGTGCGCCTCTCGGTCGTCATCCCCGTGCTCGACGAGGAGGCCTGCATCGGCGAACAGATCAACGATCTCAGCCAGATGGAGGGCATCGACGAGGTGGTGGTCGTCGACGGGGGCAGCGCGGACCGCACCCGGGCCGTGGTCGAGGCCAGCTCCGCCCGCCTCGTGCTCGCGCGGCGGGGGCGAGGACATCAGCTCAACGCCGGGGCTCGGGCCAGCCAGGGGGACGCGCTGCTCTTCCTGCACGCCGACGTGCGGCTCCCTCCGGGGGCGGCCTCGGAGGTGAGGGGGATCCTGGGCCATCGGCACGCGGGCGCCTTCCGGATCCGGACGGTGGATCCCTCCGGCCGGCACCCCCTGGCGCCGCTGCTGCGCTTGGCCGACCTGCGCTCGCACCTCACGCGCCTGCCCTACGGGGACCAGGCCCTCTTCGTGCGACGCGAGGCCTTCGAGGCGGCCGGAGGCTACCCGGAGCAGCCGCTGATGGAGGACCTCGAGCTGTCGCGGCGCCTGGCGCGGCTGGGGCCCATCGCGCGGACCGGGGGCCGCGTGGAGGTCAGCGGTCGGCGCTTCCTGGCCCGCCCGGTGCGCACGGCGTTGATGTGGAACCTGCTGCCCCTGGCCTACCGGCTGGGGGTCTCACCCGAGCGGCTGTCGCGGCTGTACGGCGTGGTCCGCTAGCGGCGTCGGAAGGCCTCGACCACGTCCAGGTGCCGCCGCTGGTCCTCGACCTCGGAGAAGGGCAGCTCGTACAGGAAGTGACCGTCCCCCGGCGCCAGCTCGCGGACCCGGGCGGTGACCAGGTGGGGCGCGCCGTGGCCCGAGAAGCGCACGCGGACGGTGCCGCCGGCGACGAACTTCAGCGCGACCTCGCTCGGGACGACGAAGCTGAGCCCCTCGACCGAGAGGTCCACGAGCTGGCCGGAGCCCGCCAGCAGCTCGATGCCGCGGCCGGTCGGTGGCAGGACCTCGATCGCCAGGTCGGCGGCCGTCGGCTCCTGCTGGGCCTCGCGGAAGTCCTCGACCAGCCCGATGAGCAGGCCCCCGCGACCCCGGTCGGGGACGGGCACGCCGCTGCGCAGGATCGAGGCCTCGAAGGTGTAGTTCCGGCCGTCCAGCGAGAACCAGACGCGCACGTCCTCGCCCCCGTTGAAGGGAGCGTCCCCGAGCATCAGGATGATGCCAGCGCGCTCCACGCGGACCACAACGCCGGAAGTCCAGGCCCCCTTGCGGGGACGGACGCGACAGGGCGCGCGCTGCTTGCCGGCCTCGTCGAGCAAGGCCTTGGGGGAGAGCTCGGACACTCCCGGTGGGTAACCCGGCGCATTAGGAGCGGTGCATGCGCATCGCCCACGTCACGGACA
>CALGIB010000106.1 GCA_937915955.1 uncultured Pseudomonadota bacterium | reverse complement strand
CAGCCGCTTCAGCGCGCGCGCCTGCAGTCGGTCGGCGGCGCGGTCCTCGCCCAGGTGGCGCTTGAGCAGGCAGGCCGCGACCTGGATCAGCCCCTGGAGCAGGGCGTGCTCCTCGCTGCCCCGGGGGACCTGGTGCCACAGCGCCTCCCAGGCCTCGTGGGCCTCCCACCAGTAGCGCTGGTCGAAGAGCTCGCAGGCCCAGAGCCAGCGCTCGTCCGTCGCCCAGGGTGCGCTGGGGTCCCAGGGCGCCTCCGCGGGGGCCGAGCCGTCCGTGTAGAGGTGGCCACGGGGATCCCGAAAGGGGTGCGGCCCTCGCCCCGGGACGTAGCGGTAGGGGGGCAACGATCGAGCAGGAAGTCGCCTGGCCGGCGGCGGATCCGGAGCGCGGATGGGCAAGACGGCCATCCGGGTTGCTAACATCGGGTCTCCTCTGGGTGCTTGAACTGTGCTGCTGAACTCCCTGCTGCTGAGCACGGCCCTCGCGGCCGAGCCCCCCTCTGTCGATCAGCCCGCTCCTTCGGGGGCGCGCTCGTGGCGCGACGCGGTCGTGGTCATCGGCGTCGAGGACTACCGGGACATCCCGGACATGCCCTACGCCGTCGCGGACGCGCGGGCGTTCGAGGCCTGGTTTCGCGCGCGCGGACCCAGCAAGCGCCGGATCTTCATCGAGACCAACCCCACCGACGAGCAGATGCGCCAGGCCCTCCAGCGCGGCGTGGCTCGGGTGCGCAGCAAAGGCACGCTCTGGGTCTACTACTCGGGCCAGGGCTTCGTCGGCGACGACGGCGTCCCGCGCATCCTGCCCACGGACGTCGCGCCGAACGGCCGCGGCCAGGCGCTCTCGCTCCCCGATCTCGAGGCCCAGCTCGCTCGATCCCGCGCCGAGCAGGTCGTCCTGATCGTCGACGCGCCCTTCGACGGCAGCCAGCGCGGCGAGATGCAGCTGGGTAAGCCCATGCCCAAGGAGCTCGAGTGGAGCACGGGCGAGAGCGACCGGGTGGTCGTCTGGGTGGCGGACACCCAGGGCTCTGGCGACATCTACGCGCCGGCGGGCCACGGCGTGTTCACCTGGCTCGCGCTGGGCGGCCTGCAGGGCTGGGCGGACCTCGACGGCGACGGCGTCGTGCAGCTCTGGGAGGCCCAGGAGTTCACCGCCGAGGCCTCGGCGCTCCTCGGCCGGGACCAGGTCTCCAGCGTCGACCAGCGGCCCGCCCCTCGCCTCTGGCCGATGTCGCTGGGCGAGCTCCGCGCCGACGCGCCCACCCCGACCGACTGGCTCGAGCTGAGCGTGAACGACCGCGACCGCCGCATGGAGCAGGCCGTCATCGAGCTCCAGGACCAGGCCTTCGAGGACATGCTCGCCACCCTTGCGCGCATCAAGCAGGGCGACCCCCTGGGCGCGGAGTCCCTCGAGCGCTTCATCGAGCGCTGGCAGCACCAGACCGTGACCGTGCGCTGGGTGCCGCCGATCACGGCCGTCAGCGAAGCCCGCGCCCTGCTCGAGGATCCCGCCGCGCTGCTCCCCAGCCCGCCCGCCCTCGCAAGCGACACCGGCGACACCGGCACCCCCGAGCCGGTCGTCGAGTCCGGGCCGACGCTCTCGGACGACAGCTGCGACGACCTGGTCGGCATGGAGCCCGACGCGCTGATGGGCATCTTCAGCCCGGGGCGCGTGGCCTGCATCGAGGCGCGCATGCAGACCTCGGTCCAGACCGACAAGGACAAGCTGAGCCGGCTGCTGCTGGCCGACGCCGAGTCCAAGGGCGACCTGGGCCAGTGGGAGGTGCTGATGCTCCGGCACCTCGACGAGATCAGCCGGGCCGATCCTGACCTCTGCTACGCCTACGCGCGGCACCTGTCCAAGAAGGGCGTGGCCCAGGGCGAGGAGGTCATCCGCTGGGCCGACTACGCGCTCGAGAACAAGCAGCGCTGGTCGGGCGACACCTACAAGAAGCGGGTGTTCTCGCTGTACAGGCTGCGCGCCGAGGCCGCCAACGAGCTCTGGAAGGACGCCGAGCAGAACCTGATCGCCGACCCCACGGACGAGAACGACGACATGACCCTGAAGTGGCGAGGCAAGGCCAAGGACTACAGCCGCGAGTGGCTTGACTTCGCCCAGGCCAGCGAGCTGGACCCCGACCGAGCCCTGGCGATCTGCGTCTCTGCGGCGGGCACCAAGTCGGTGTGCGAGGGCAAGCCCCGCTAGGAGCCGCTGGTCGTTCGCTTCGTGAACGTGCCCTGCTGATTGGCCCGGACGAACTGCTCCACCGCCTCGGCCGTGCCCATGATGTCGACGTGCACGGCGTAGCTGCTGCGGCTGTTGCCGGAGCCCCCCTGCTCGCCGATGGTCGTGCCGCCATCCAGCACCTGTCCCTTGCTGAAGTCCCCGACCGTGTCCATGTGGTGGACCTCGAAGCGCAGGCCGGTGTCGAGGGCCTCGACGGCCAGGTACTTGCCGTAGCCGCCGCTGCCCTCGAAGGTCTTCTGGATGTCCAGCACCTTCGCGGGCCAGGGCAGGATCAGGTCGACGCCGCGGGTCTCGTTCTGCTCCCGACCCTGCTCGTCGAGATCTACGAAGGTGAAGTCGTAGGCGTCCAGGTCCTGGTTCTTGTCGTTGCGGATGTTGTTCGCGGCCCAGGAGTTGCTGCGGTCGCTGTGATGGGGGCGGAAGTCCTCTGAGCTCCAGGAGCCGCTCTGGGGCAGCAGGCTGCTCTGCACCGAGCCAGGGCCGCCGGTGGTGTAGACCGCCTTGTCCTCGGTCTGGCCCCGGGTCTGGGCCAGCTGCTGCTGCACCGCCTGATTGCCGTAGCTCGGGTCTGGAGCCCCTCGCTGGGGGTCTCGCGAGCCACCTTGCGGCACGTAGTCCGGATGCTGGGGGTTGCGCGGGGGACGAGGACGACGGTGCTGCTGCGGCATACCTGGCGGGAATGCAGGCCGCGTGCCAGCTTCAAGTAGCTGGAATCCGGTCGCGACATGGGGTCGTGATGCCCCAGCTGGGGTGCGGGCGCGCGGCACGGAGGTCTCAATTGTCCCACCGCCGCGCTGCGGTGCCACGAGGCCGCGGTGGTCGATGCCCGCAGGCCGAGGACGCCGCGCCGAAGGCCTGGGTCGGGCGCTGAGCCCTGTCCGGGTTAGCAGAGCGGCTTCCCGAGATGCCCATGCTGCTCCTCCTCGCCGCCTGCAGCGGCCCCTCTGTCGAAGCCCCCGTCATCGAGCAGGTCGCGCAGACCGAGTCCTGGGTCCTGCACGGCCTTCAGTGCGAAGCCCAGATCGTGCGCACCGAGATGAACGTGCCGCACATCTACGCGCACAGCCGCGAGGACGCGATCCGCCTGCTCGGCTTCTCGACCGCGCGGGACCGCTACTTCGAGATCGAGCTGGGCAGCCGCCTCGCCCTGGGCACGCTCTCGGGCCTGCTCGGCCAGGACGCGCTCCAGACCGACCTGGAGTCCCGCGGCATGGGCATGACCCACGTCGCCGACACCATGCTCGAGAACCTCACCGCCGACCAGGCGCTCTACTTCGACGCCTTCGCCGAGGGCGTGAACAACTACATCGCCCTGGTCGCCAACGACGAGATCGCGCCCCCCAGCGAGCTCGAGGTGGCCGGCGGCATCCTGGGCGCGGACCACCCCAGCGAGCTGATGGACCCCTGGACCCGCCGCGACGTCGCGGGCATGGCCGCCACCATCATCTACAACCTGGGCTACGAGACCGGAGACGTCGGCCGGGCCTACACCGAGTCCGTGCTGCCCGATCTCTACGCGGGCGCGGCCCTCGAGGACCTGCGCCAGGCTGGCGTCTACGACGACATCTGGCGTCCCGTCGCGCCCCCGGCGGTCTACGCCTCGGCCTCGGGTTGGGAGACCACCGACGGCGCGCGCTCCTCGCGCCTGGACCGCGAGCGGCACATCGACGCGCCCTCCAGCATGCTGAAGCGGGCCAGCGAGCGCCTCGCCAGGCGCCAGGCCGCCATGGGGCATGACTGGGACATGGGCTTCGGCAGCAACGTCTGGGCCGTGGACGGCGCGCACTCGGCTGATGGTCGCGCGCTGCTCGCCAGCGACGGGCACCTGGCGCTCGAGGTGCCCTCGCTCTTCTACCAGGTGGGCCTCGACACGCAGCTGCTGGGCGGCGGCGACACCCACCAGGTCGGCATGAGCATCCCGGGCATGCCGGTGATGGCGGTGGGCACCAACGGTGACATCGCCTGGAGCCAGACCCAGCTGATGGGCGACATCACGGACTGGTACCTCGAGGAGCTGCAGCTGGACGCCGACGGCAAGCCCTCGGCCACCCTGTTCGAGGACGGCTGGCAGGACCTCCAGGTGCACGAGATGGTCTTCGAGGTCGCCGACGTCCCCCTGCTCGACAGCGTGGGCCGCACCGAGACCTGGCACCGCTGGACCACCTACGACGGTCGCTGGATCGCCGAGGTCGAGGGCGTGAAGGTCGACGCCGACTACGAAGCACAGACCGGCGAGTCCGTCATCGTGCTCGAGGGCGACTTCATCGTGCCCCAGGACACCGACGGCGACGGCCGCGTCAGCGCTCTCAGCTTCGACTACACGGGCCTGGACAACGCCAACGTGCTGCTGGCCGTGGACAACCTGGGCCACGCGACCGACGTGCACGACTTCCGTGAGGCCACCAAGGGCCTGGTCGCCTACAGCCAGAACCTGGTCGCCGCCGACAAGTACGGCGAGATCTTCTACACCGGCTACCAGGCCGTGCCCTGCCGCGACGTGCTCGAGCGCAACGGCGACGGCAGCTGGGCAGAGGGCAGCGACCCCAGCCAGCTCCTGGACGGCAACCGCTACGGCGGCTTCACCATCCAGACCGACGCCGAGGGTCACGTGGTCGAGGGCGCGGGCGATTCGTGCGTGGTGCCCTTCGATGTCTACCCCCAGGCATTCAACCCGCCCACCGGGTATGTGTTGAATGCCAACAACGACCCCGGCGACATCAGCCTGGACGACAGCCTGACCAACGATCCGTACTACATCGGCGGCTCCTGGATCGAGGGCTACCGGGCCGTGCGCATCGACGAGCTGCTGGCGGACGTCACACAGACCGGCGCGACCATCGACGACATGGCGGTCATCCAGGGCGATACGAAGTCGGCCATGGGCCAGAGCTTCGGCTTCGTCCTGGTGGACGCGATCGCGAACGCCCGAGGCCTGAACGAGGTCGACCGCATCCTGACCGAGGACGAGCAGCGCCTGGTCGATCTGTACAACTCCGAGGCCCAGGCCCTGGACGAGGTCCACTCGCGGCTGGTCGCCTGGGCGGACGCCGACTACCCCACGCCCTCGGGCGTGCAGACCTTCTACAACGACCTCGAGGCCGGCGAGGAGGACCTGGCGGTCGCCACGATGCTGCACAACGCCTGGTTCGGTCGGTTCGTCTCCGGTGTCTTCGGGGACGAGGGCCTACCGGACGTGTGGGAGCCCACGGGCGGCACGGGCCAGACCCGGGCGCTGACGAAGATCGTGTACGGACGCGGGGCCGACAACCCCCAGGGCCTGAGCTCCTGGAACGAGGACACCTACGAGTCCGCCTTCTTCGACGTGCTGGGCACCGAGCCCGTCGAGACCAGCGACGAGGTCGCGCTGATGGCCATGATCGACGCGCTGGCCTTCCTGCGCAGCCCGGTCGAGGACGACAGCCTGGGTGGCTTCGGCACCGAGGACATGGACCAGTGGATCTGGGGCTACAAGCACGTCGCGCGCATGGACTCCATCCTGGGCAGCTTCCTGGGCGACGACGGCACCTACGCGGCTCTGACCGCGCCGTTCTCGATTACGACCTACAACCTGCCGCTGGAAGAGGGCATGCCCCCGACGGACCCCCGGGACGACCTGATCGGCTTCCCCCGTGACGGCGACACCTTCTCGATCGACGCCGCGAACAACGGCTTCAGTCAGACGGACTTCGACTACAGCTCTGGCCCCGTATTCCGCATGGTCTTCGCGCTCGGCGAGGGGCAGATCGAGGGCATCAATATCATCCCGGGCGGCCAGTCCGGGCTGAGCAACGACGAGCACTTCGCCGATCAGGCCGCGCTCTGGCTCGGCAACCAGACGCTGCCGGTGCGCTTCCACGTCGAGGACGTCATCGACGGCGCCCAGGGCCGCGAGGTCTACCATCCGGGCGCGGGCGGCGATCTGTGCGGCTTCTGAAGGATCTCCGAGCGCGGAACACCCACCCGGCGATGCCTGATGGGTTGAACGCATGATCCCACTGCTCCTCGGCGCCGCCCTGGCCGCCCCCGTCCAGTTGGTCGCGGGGGCGCGTGATGCCTCCTCGACGGCGGGGGACATCGACGCTCCCCGGCTGGGCGCTCGCTACGTGTTCGGGCCCGCCGCCCTCGAGGCGGGCGTCTTCGGCAACCCCCGTCCCCTGCGCGTGGACGGCCTGGACGAGACCCTGGTCGCCATCGCCTACAACGGCGACGCCAACGCCGACTTCCAGCAGCCGGTCGTCAACGACCTCGGCGGCTTGTCCGTGCTCATCGACTACGGCTTCCTGAAGCTGGGGGAGGACGAGCG
>CALGIB010000105.1 GCA_937915955.1 uncultured Pseudomonadota bacterium | reverse complement strand
TGCCGTCATTGTCGGCGAAGCCCTCGTCCACGTCGCCGTCGCCGTCGTTGTCGACGCCGTCGCACTCCTCGGTGTCGACACAGTCGGCGATCTCGTCGCCGTCCGTGTTGGGGAAGCCCTCGTCCACGAGGCCGTTGCAGTTGTCGTCGGCGCCGTTGCAGTCCTCGGCCCGGCCCGGGTAGACCTCGGCGTCGTTGTCGTCGCAGTCGCCTTCGTCCGCCGTGACGTTGTCACCGTCCGCGTCGAGCGGCTGTGAGCTGTCGACCGGAATGGGCTCGAGAGAGTCGCCATCGGCGACATCATCCTTGCCAGTGCAGCCCGCGACGAGCAGGGCGCCGAGGGCGAGGAGGAGAGAGGTCTTGGGGGCCATCGTTGGTCTCCAAACACACGCGAGTTGTGTTGCTGGTCGGGATCGGGACGGCTGGAGGATAGCCGATGGACTCATGGAGTGACAACCGCTCGAATGCGGTTCTGCAGTGAGATTGGAGCCATCCGCCGACGTCAGCGCGGGTCGTACCGAAAGGGACCGGCCATCCTGGGCAATCGGACAATCGCGATCCGGCTTCTTGACACTTTCGGCGTCAAGGATAGTTTGGGGGCGCTTCGCGGGAGTAGCTCAGTTGGTAGAGCGCCAGCTTGCCATGCTGGCTGTCGCGGGTTCGAGTCCCGTCTCCCGCTCCATTGAAGGCCGCATCGGAATCCGGTGCGGCCTTCTCTGCTCTGGGCAGCTCACCCCTCGGCTTTACCGTCCACGAAGCGGCGGCCCTTCCAGCTCTGCTCCAGCCCAAGCATCGAGCGAAGCAGGACAACCACGAAGACGAGGTTGCCCACCGGGTGCGTCAGCGCGTGCACGCCGCTCCGCCCGTCCGCGCGCTCGAGCCGGAAGCGGAAGACGTGGATGAGCAGGATGTCGAAGGCGAGCCAGCCCCACCAGAGGGGACCGCCCGGGTGCCAGCCACCAAGGATCGCCCCTAGGACGAGAGCGAGTGCGATCACATAGGGCAGCACGGTCGTCACGAAGACGAAGAGCAAGGCCCCCCCGGCCAGCAGGGGCTTACGGTCCATGCCTTCGTACAGATTCTTGGAATAGCCCGCTACGATCTGGGACAAGGACTCGTAGAGGCGGACTCGAAAGGCGCCGGGCGCGTACCGGAGCCCCAGGGGCAGGGCGCGACTCTTCAGCGCCCGGGCCAGGCGCACGTCATCCAAGACCTCCGCCCGGACCGCGCCGTGGCCCCCGATGGCGTCGTAGGCGGGGCGCGTGATCAGGATGAACTGCCCGTTGGCGAAGGCCTCGGGCCGGCCTCGGTCGTTGACCGCGTCCAGGTCGACGGCGCCCCGGATGAACCAGCCGATGACCGGGACCACCGCGATCTCCCAGAAGGTCTCGAGGCGCCAGTCGCCGAACAGGGACAGGGCGACCAGCCCATCCTTCTGCAGCCGCCGGACCGAAGCGCCCACGGCCCAAGGCGCCAGCTCGACGTCCGCGTCGACGAACAGGAGCAGCTCACCCTGGGCCTCCCCCGCCGCCCGCATGCAGGCCCAGGGCTTTCCCGCCCAGCCTCGGAGGGGCTCGCTCCCCAAGACGACGCGGACACGCGGGTCCCCCTCCGCGGCCTGGAGCGCCTCCTCTCCTGTGCCGTCGCTGCTTCGGTCGTCGACGACGACGACCTCGATCCGAGCGTAGCGGGAGGCCAGGGCGGCGCCCACACAGCGTCCGATGCGGCCGGCTTCGTCGCGGGCCGGAACGCAGATGGAGACCAGTGGCTCGAGGCCCTCCTCCTCGTCCTCACTGGGGGTCAGGCGCCAAGCATGCCCCCAGCGGCCGACCCCCAGGGTCAGACCGCCCCAGATCAGCGTCAGGAGCATCAAGAAGGCGCCAGCGAGCAGTCCGCTCAGCGCGGGGTCGTCCCAGCGGATCATCGAGGCTCCAGCTTTCCGTCGACCACAGATACCAGGCGTGCGTCCGTCGGGACGCTCGGGTCCGTCAATGCTTGAGGCCCGAGCACGACCAGGCCCGACCGGAGCTGACGTCCGGGGGCGATCCACACGCCGCTGCCCACAAGGGTGTCGCGACCGAGGTAGCAGCCGGCCAGTCCCAGCGGCGCCGCTCGGAGCTGTCCGCCGACCCGGACCCGGACGGAGCCGGAGAGGCCCTGGTCCATCGCGAAGCTCCCTGCCTTCAGCGAGCTCCCCGGCCCCAGGACCGAGAGCTGGGTGGTGCCGCCCAGCATCGCCCGAGGCCCGAGCACGCAGTACCGGCTGAGCGCCTGGCGCTGAACCACGGCTCCCGGGCCCAGGACCGAGCCCTCGCAGATCGCCAGCGCCTCGACGCGCGCCCCCGCACCGAGGATGCTGCCCCGGACGATGGCGCCCGCCTCGACCACAGCGCCGGGCAGCAGGAGCGAGGCCTCGATCACCGCGCTGGGGTGGACGCGGGCCCCGCGGCTGACGCTCAGCCTGGCGGCGACGAGCTCCGCGCGCGTGCT
>CALGIB010000104.1 GCA_937915955.1 uncultured Pseudomonadota bacterium | reverse complement strand
GCCTGCACCCCAGCACCATCAGCCACGGCTACGGGGAGCGGCCCTGGGACGAGTTCGACTTCGTGGGGACGCGCGACTACAGCCCCTGGCTGGCCCTGCCTGCGGCGCTGGACTTCCGCGAGGCCCTGGGCGACGAGGCCGTGCGCGCCTGGAACCACGACCTGGCGGTCTGGGGCCGGCGGCGACTGTTGGACGCCCTGGGCACCGAGGCCACCGGCGAGGAGGCCCACGTCGGATCGATGGCCACGGTGCGCCTGGCCCGGCAGCCCGATGAGGTCGACGCCGAGGCCGGCTTCCAGCTCACGAGGCGGATCTGGGCGGGCCATCGGATCGAGGTGCCGTTCGTCCCGCTGGAGGGAGCGCTGTGGGTCCGGATCTCGGGCCAGGTCTACAACGAGCGCCAGGACATCGAGCGGCTGGTCGAGGTCCTGGGCCGTCTCTGAACAAGCGGCGCTAAACGTGGCGATCCGGTGATCCGAGGGGAACTCCAACACGGAGGAGCCCATGACCATCCTGAGCATCGCGCTGGCCTGCAGCGCGCCCACTTCCAGCGACGCGAACACGACGGCAGGCCTCGAGGGGCTGCCGTCCGAGGAGAGCGGCGACTCCTCGGCCTTCGCGCAGGGCGGACAGCCCGGCGACTTCGAGCCCACCGTCGACACCGGCGCCCCTGACTTCGAGCCCGAGGGCGATCCGCCGGACTTCGGCGCCCCCATCTGCGAGGGCAACGCGGTGTCCATCGGCGACCGCACCTACGGCAGCGTCCAGGCCGGCCTCGACCACTACATGCCGGCCGACCCGGCCATGTGGGTCTGTCCGGGCGTCTACACCGGCAGCTACTCCATCAGCGCGAACTACGAGATCAACATCCGGGGTGCCTCGGGCGACCCGGACGACGTGATGCTGGTCAGCGACGGCGGCAGCACCTTCACGGTCTTCGCCTGGCGTGGTGGCGCCGAGGCGGACCCGGCGCGCTTCGTCCTGACGGACGTGACCGTGGTCGGCGGATCGGCCGAGGCCGGCGGCGCGATCTACGTCGCGGCCCAGGAGTTCATCCTGGACTCGGTCACCGTCATGGACGGCGTGGCCAGCTACGGCGGCGGCGTCTTCGTCGACGGCGACACCCGGGCTGTCATCTTCCAGGACACCAGCTTCCTGGCCAACTCGGCGATCCGCGGCGGCGCGGTCTTCGTGGGCAGCCCCTCCAACGACGACGCCCGTGTCATCAGCGTGGGCGAGTCCGACTTCTGGTCGAACACGGCCACCGAGTCGGGCGGGGCCGTCTACCTGGACGACGGCGGCCTGGACGCGGTGTTCCTGCACACCAACGCGATGCTGAACGAGGCCCCCGAGGGCGGCGCCTACTACTTCTCCGGACAGAAGCCCACGGACATCAGCCACGTGAGCATCACCGGCGGCGGCGTCACCCAGACGGTGACGGAGAGCGGCGCGGTGGCGGCCGGGGGCGTGGTCAGCGTCATCACCGAGGACGTGGACTTCGGCATGGACGGCACGGACAACGACCGCGACGTGCAGGGCTGCGAGCAGGACTTCGGTCCCGGCGCCAGCTTCCTCTACAGCATGCAGCTCGGGCAGTTCTGCGAGCTCTACTGATCTCTCGCGGCGGTGAATGTCCTCCGAGCGGCCTCGTCTGAGCGGCCGTTCGGAGGACTTTCTTCATGCTGCTCTCTCTCCTGCTGACCACCGCCTGCATGCGCGAGCTCCCCTCCGACCGGCCCGGCGTCGACGGGGAGCTCTCGATCGACGCGCTGGACCCGGCCTACGGCAGCACCCTCGGCGGTGAGCTGGCCTGGATCTCCGGTGGCCCCTTCGAAACCGGGGACCGTGTCTTCCTGGGCGAGCAGGAGCTCGAGGTGCTCTCGGTGCAGCCCGAGGCCCTCGAGGTCGTCCTGCCGGCCACCGACGAGGGGCGCTACGACCTGAGGGTCGAGGGCGCGCTCGGCGAGGCGGTCCTGGACGAGGCCTACCGCAGCTTCCGGGACGGCACGGGGCAGGCCGGCGCGCTGGGTGCGGTCGAGTGGTACGAGCTGCAGGGCAGCTACTGGAGCGAGGACAGTCAGGACTTCGGCGTCGCGTGGTGGGGGCTGATCGAGCCCGAGGACATCCACTACTGGGACATCTTCGGCGCCGACACCGACGCCTGCGTCAGCGAGCCGGTCTTCCCGGAGCTGCGGCTGTGGGACCTGGGCGCGAGCGAGGCCGAGCTGGCCGTCCGCGACCGCAGCCTGGTGCTCCAGGCCCGGGAGGACCGCATCTTCGACGGGTCGCTGGGCAGCGAAGACTTCGTCGAGGGCGCCCGCTACAGCGTGCCGCTGGTCAACGTCGGCAACCTGCCGGACTTCGGCGTCGAGGAGCTGGCGCGCACCCCCGGTCGCTTCGACCTGTACAGCCCCTATCTCTACGGCTCCCAGGCTCCGGCGCTGCAGAAGAGCGAGCTGGAGTTCGAGTGGGGCGCCGCCGAGGCGGATCGCGTGATGATCCTGGTCGAGCGCTATGACGCCGACCTGAACGAGCTCATCGAGGTGGTCGGGTGCGTGGCCCAGGACGACGGCGCCTTCAAGGTCCCCGGCAAGACCTGGCAGCAGCCCTGGGAGTCGGGGCAGTGGCTCTACATCTACGTCGGCGCGGTGCGTGAGGGCGAGGGCGTGGTTCCGCTGAACAACGCGGACAGCCGGGTCGCGGGCGTGTACTGGCTGCTCGGGGCGGCGGTCACCGACTGAGGTCGACCCGGCTCAGCGACGCCAGGTCAGCCGCCCCCAGGCGCTGTGGTTGTGGATGCTCTCCAGGTTCTCCACCTGCACGGTCACCTGGGACACCCCGGGCAGCGCGCGCAGGGCGAGCACGCAGTCCCGGACGAGGTCCTCGACGAAGCGCGGGTTGTCGTAGGCCTGCTCGGTGACGAACTTCTCGTCCTCGCGCTTGAGCAGGGCGTACAGCGGCGAGCTGGCCTGGGCCTCGACGGCCTCGACCACCTGCTCGATCCACACCATGTCGTCGAAGCGCAGCTCCACGTCCACCAGGCCGCGCTGGTTGTGCGCGCCGTACTCGCTCACCGCCTTGCTGCAGGGGCAGAGCGTGGTGACCGGGACCGTGACACAGAGGGCGAAGTCCAGCTGGTCTCCTCGGCGGTTGGCCTTGAAGCGGCAGGCGTACTCCATGAGGTTGGTCGCG
>CALGIB010000103.1 GCA_937915955.1 uncultured Pseudomonadota bacterium | reverse complement strand
CGGTGCGGTGGCCCGAGAGCTCCAGCGCGGCCCGGAGCTCCTCCGAGGTGCAGGCGATCAGGGCCATCCGGGGACCTCCAAGGCGCGAAGGGCGGCGGCGCGGACCCGCTCGATCGACACCCCGTGGCGCGCCGCGGCGGCGGCGCAGTCCTCGTGCTCGGGGCTGGCGTGCAGGACCTGGCCGTCGGCTCGGCCGAGCTTGACCCGGATCGGGCCGAAGCGGGTCTGGAGCTCCACGTGCTCCCGCTCGAGCACGCTGCGCTCGGCGCTGTAGGTGCGCAGGCCGAAGCTGCTGCTGTGGGCCAGCAGGCAGCGCCCGACCGGGGCCTCTCGCGCCGGCGTCGCCAGGACCCGGATCAGGAGTCCGGGCCGACCCTTCTTCATGAGCAGCGGGGTGGCCGTGGCGTCCAACGCGCCAGCGTCGAGCAGCGCTTGGAGCAGGGCGGGCACCGCCTCGCCGGGCAGGTCGTCGACCTGGGCCTCGATCACGCGGACCTGGGTGGGGCTGGTGGCCTGGGTGCGCTGTCCGAGCACCACGCGGACTGCGTTGGCCAGCTCGGGCGGGTTGCGGCTGCCAGCTCCCCAGCCCTGGGACTGGCTGCGCATCGAGGGCATCGGTCCGGGCTGGGCGAGGGCGGCGATCAGCGCGGCCCCGGTGGGGGTGACCAGCTCGCCCCGGCGGCCGTCCTGGAACATCGGCCAGCCGGCCAGGACCTGGACGGTGGCCGGCGCGGGCAGGGAGATCCGGCCGTGCCGCGTCTCGGCGTGACCGCCTCCGATCGGGAGCTCCGAGGCGATCAGTTCGTCGACGCCCAGCTGCTCCAGCAGGACACAGAAGCCGACCATGTCCGCGATCGAGTCGGCGGCCCCGACCTCGTGGAAGGCGACCTGGTCCACCGCGCAGCCGTGCACCCGGGCCTCGGCCTGGGCGAGCAGGGTGAAGGCGGCGATGGCGCGGGCCTGGACACGAGGGGCCAGTCGGGCTCGCTCGATGCGCGCTCGGATGGCACCCCAGTCGCCCGAGGTCGGCTCGTGGCCGTGTTCGTGGCCGTGTTCGTGCCCGTGTTCGTGCCCGTGTTGGTGCTGATGGCCGTGGTCGTGCTCGCGCTCGGCGTCCGCCGCCCGCCCGTTCATCCACACGTCCAGCTTCGTGCAGGCGAAGGCTCCCCGCATCACGCGCCGCGTTCGGACCGTCAGGCCCTCCAGTCCCAGCCTTTCGAGCTCGACCTGGAGGCCGGCCAGGTCGCCGCCAGCGTCCAGCAGGGCCCCGCAGAGCATGTCGCCCGCGACGCCCGCGCTGCCGTCGATCCACAGCGTGGTCACGGGAGCCTATTGATCAGGGTGGCCTGGTAGGCAGCCCCGAAGCCGTTGTCGATGTTGACCACGCTGATGCCTGCCGCGCAGGAGTTGAGCATGCTCAGCAGCGCCGCGATCCCGCCGAAGCTGGCGCCGTAGCCGACGCTGGTCGGGACCGCGATCACGGGGCGGTCCGTCAGGCCGGCCACCACGCCGGGCAGCGCGCCCTCCATGCCCGCGACGACGACCAGCACCCGGCAGCTCCGGAGCGCCTGCTCGTGGCGCAGGATGCGGTGCAGGCCCGCCACTCCGACGTCCGTGATGCGCCGCACGCGGTTGCCGAAGGCCTCGGCGACCACCGCGGCCTCCTCGGCCACCGGCAGGTCGCTGGTGCCGGCGCAGATCACCGCGATCTCGCCTCGACCCCGGTCGGTCCACGGCTGCGCGCGGTTCTCCAGGACTCGAGCGACGGCGTGGTAGGTGCCGAAGCCGATCTGCGCCGCGGCCTCGGCCGACAGCCGGGTCACCAGGCCGTCCTGACCTCGCTCCTGGAGCCTCAGCAGGATGGCCCGCACCTGCTCCGGGGTCTTGCCTGCGCCGAACACGACCTCGGGGATCCCCGTCCGGATCGCTCGCTGGGTGTCCAGGGTGGCGAAGTCACCGACGGAGCTCCTCGTCAGCGTCTCCACCGCCCCGTCCTCGCTGATCGCACCGGCCTGGAGCCGGCGCAGCAGCTCTCGGACCCTGGTCTCGTCCATCGCGACCTCCCAGGCCTGCGCGCGTTCGCGGGGCCGGCTACCCTAACCCGCGTGACGCTGCGCTCTCGACCATGGTCTCTGCTCGCGCTCCTGGGCCTCGCGCTGTCCTGGCCCGCTTCGGCCGAGGCCCCCGATCTCTACTCGGACACGCTGGGCCGAATCGACGGGCTGTACCTGAAGCGCAACGAGCTCCAAGCCGAGGATCTGTTCGCGCTGGCCGCCCGTGAGTTGGAGGACCAGGTCGAGTGGTTGATGGTGGAGCAGGACGGTCCCACCGCCGTGCTCCGGGTCGGCGACGGCGAGGAGTTGGGCTCTGTGACCGTGGGCGGCTGGAGCTCGCTGGCCCGCTCGATGCGGCAGATGGAGGGTCTCGTGCGGACCTCGGGGCGCGAGGTCGACCCCGACCTGGATCTGCCAACGGTGCTGCTCAAGGGCGCCACCGAGGCCCTCGACAAGCACAGCCGGCTGCTCTACGGCGAGCGTCTCACGGCCTTCGACCAGCGCCTGAAGGGCACCTTCTTCGGAATCGGGGCGCGGATCTCGTTGAACGAGGAGCAGCGCGTGTACGTCAAGGAGGTCTTCGAGGGCCACCCCGCGGCGCGCCGGGGGCTCGAGGACGGCGATGTCCTGCTCCGCATCGACGGCCAGTCGACCACCGGGATGAGCGTGGACGACGCGGTCTCCCGGCTGACCGGCCAGCGAGGCAGCTTCGTCGAGGTGGTCGTCGAGCGCGTGGTGGATGAGATCCCCGAGGAGCTCTCCTTCAGCATCCAGCGGGACGAGATCGAGGAGCCCAACCTGGACTGGCGCGTGCTGCCCGGACAGTTCGGGTACATCCACATCGACCACTTCAGCGAGCTGACCGAGCAGAACCTGGGCCGCGCCTTGGTGGACCTGGACGAACAGGCGGCGCTGGGTCGCGGCTTGGTGATCGACCTGCGCGGGAACACCGGCGGCTCGATGATGCAGTCCGCGAGGGCGGCGGACGCCTTCCTCAGCAGCGGCGACCTGGTGCGCACGGTGGGGCGCGACGGCGGCAAGGTCCGCGGCCTGGTCGAGCACATCTGGGCCGAGGACGAGGGCAATGAGCCTCAGATGCCCATCGTGATCCTGCAGAACCACCGCACGGCCTCGGGCAGCGAGATCCTGGCCGGCAGTCTCCGCGAGCTCGATCGCGCCGTCCTGATCGGCACCCGGAGCTACGGCAAGGGCACCGTGCAGAAGGTCTACACGCTGCGCCCCGACACACGCCTCAAGCTGACCGTCGCCGAGTACCTGCTGGCGGGCGGGCTGAGCATCGACCGGATGGGCGGCATCCCGGCGGACCTGCCGGTGGGCCGGGTGGTCTTCGCCCCTGCGGGCGTGGCCATGCTCGACGACGTCGGCGTCGAGGGCGGGCCCGAGCCCCTGCTGTTTGTACACGAGGACGCCGGCTGGCGCGCTGACGGAGCGGGCGCGCCCGAGCGCGAGGACCCCTGGCTGGACCTGGCCCTGCGGGTGCTGGCGCAGACCGAGAGCCCTCACCGCGACGACCTGCTCGAGGCCGCCGGGGCCGTCCGGGAGCTGGTCCGGGCCGAGGAAGAGCAGCGCATCGTCGCGACCTTCGCCGCTCGGGAGATCGACTGGAGCCCCGCGCCTGGTCCCGGCGGAGAGCCCCAGGTCGAGGTGCACCTGACCACGACCTCCACCCCCCGGGCCGGGCAGGCCACCGATCTCGTGGCCACGGTCACGAACACCTCAACCGAGCCTCTGCACCGTGTGCTCGTGCGCCTGGACTCGGCGGACTCGACCTGGGACCGGCACGTGCTCCCGGTGGGCTACCTCGGGCCGGGCGAGACGCGCTCGGGCAGCGCCGTCGTCGACATCCGCCCCGACTCCCCGGCGCGCGAGAGCAGCGTGTCGATGGTGGTCGAGGCCGATCAGCGGCAGGCGCACAGCGAGGGCTACCGGGTCCTGGGCTACCTCGGCGGCGAGGATCCCCCGCTGGCGCTGGAGCTGGCCCTCGAGCCCGGTCCAGGCGAAGGCCAGGCCCAGGTCGTCGTGCGCGTGACCAACCTGGCTCCCCATCCGCTGCTGTCGGTGCGGGTGCGCTTCGAGTACCCGGAGAGCGCGGGCATCGAGCTGTCCGAGTACGACGCGGCCATCCCCGTGCTGGACGCCCACGCGACCCGGGAGGTCTCCTTGGGCCTGGACCTGTCGGGCACCGACGCCGCCGAGCTGCCGCTGCACGTGATCGTGGGCAGCTCCCGCTTCGGCGACATCCTGGACTGGCCGGTGCACCTGCCTCGCGAGGGTGTGATCGACCTGCGCGCGCCCTCGATCCAGACCGAGGTGCAGACCCACGCGCCCGTGGGCGAGCTCGACATCCGGGTGCGGGTCGAGGACGAGACCGCCCTGGACCACGTCATCCTCTGGACCAGCGACGACAAGCTGGCCTACCGCTCGGGCGAAGGCCGGCGCATGGATCTGGACTTCACCGTGCCGGTGGCTCCGGGCCGCAACCGCTTCGTGATCGAGGCCATCGACGACGAGGGGCTGCGCAGCAACAAGGTGCTCTACGTCCGCGGCGAGGGCGTCGAGGCGGTCACGGCCGAGGGCGACTGACCTGCGCGCGGTTCTTGCGTTATTTGGATTGTCGTCGAGTTGACAACTGGTTCGGTCGATCCCTGCGGAGCCCACCATCTGAGCAGTGAACCCCAACCGAGGGCCACACGTCAGGCCCCGACCGGATCACCCCATGACCCTGCTGATCGGGCTGGCCTGCGCGCCGGCCAGTGGACGGCTGCGCGACTCGAACAGCGCCCTGGTGTCCGTGGAGCTGCGGGTGGACAGCCTGAGCGCGGCCGCCTTCAGCGACACCTGGATTGACTGGTCGGGCCTCGAGCACGACCTGTCGGGCCTCGAGCTGGCTCCCGAAGACATCGACAAGGCTGAGCTGCTCATCTTCCACGAGCTCGACGGGGCGGACGTGACCGAGGGGCTGGCCCAGGGGAGCCTTCGGCAGAGTGACCTCTACGCCTACCGGGCCTGCGAGGCCGGCGCCGGGGGCTGCGGCCTCTCGGACTTCGACCTCCTCGACCAGGAGATCGATCTCGCCCCCTACTTCGACCCGGACCAGCTGACCTGGCTCCTCGTGCTCCGGGACGCGCTGGGGGCGGCGCGCAGCCTGGCCTTCCTCGCGCCGGCCGAGGGCGCCCCCGACGAGGTGTGGGTGGAGGACGGGACCTCCCAGCTCCTCGTCGACAGCGATCTCGCCTCGCGACCCGCCGTCCAGGTCCAATCGACCCTCGACTGGTCCGAGCTGGAGCTCGACCTCCGGGGTGAGGCCATCGACCTGCGACTCATCGACGGGGTGCGCCTGGGTCGCTTCGAGGTGGCCGCCGAGGAGATCGAGGGCAGGCTGCCCGAGCTGGAGCTCCTCGCCGCGGAGCTCTGGACGGCCCCCATACGGGGACAGGTCGGACTCGACCTCTCCGAGCTGGAGGGGCCGCGCCCGCTGACCGCCCTCGACAGGGACTCGACCTGGATCCTGGCTCTGGACTGCAGCACCTGCGTGATGCCCATCCCGAGCGCGCTGGTCCGCCTGGAGGCGCCTTGAGCCTGTCAGCCCTGGTGCTGGCCTGCGCGGCTGGGCCGGGGGGCGCCGCGCCGGACGACGGCGCGTCCGAGAGCGGCCTCGAGCTGGGCGGTGAGGCCGCGGGCTTCGTCGCCATCTCGGAG
>CALGIB010000102.1 GCA_937915955.1 uncultured Pseudomonadota bacterium | reverse complement strand
CGAAGACCGCGGCGCGGGCGTGCAGCGCCGAGACGTCCGAGCGCTGACCGAGGAGCTCCAGAGGGCCGCCCTCGAGGCGCTCCCGGAGGGGGCCCTCGCCGGCCACGAGCACGCGCGCGTCCAGGCCCGCGGCGGCACGGGCGAGCGTCTGGTGATCCTTGTGCTCGACCAGCGCTCCCACGGCCAGCACCACGCGACCAGGGCCGATGTCAGCGGGGGACGCCGGGTCCAGGGCCTGCACGCCGTCGTAGACGAGCTCGCAGCGCTCACGGGGCAGGCCGCGGCGGACCAGGACCTCGACCACCGCCTGGGACACGCAGACGTAGCCTCGAGCGCGGCGGTACTTGGGGCCGCCCGAGACCGGGAAGTCCACGCGCCGATGGACGACCGGGCGCTGGCCCGCGAGCACGAGCAGGCCGTGGGCGTGGCTGGTGTGGGCGGCGAGCACGTCGGCCTGGAGCCGAGCGAGCACCGGGAGGTTGCGCGGGTCGTTGTCCGCGCGGGCCGCCACCTGCTCCAGCTCGGGCAGGGCGCGGGACAGGGGCTGTCGGGCACGCACACCAGGCGCTGATGGTGTCCTCGCGCGGCCAGCCCCCGGGCCAGCAGCTGCAGCTGGCGCTGCCCACCTCGCCAGGTGGTCGAGGTGTCCACGTGCACCAGGTTCACAGCTTGTCGCTCTCTTCGAGGACCAGCCGAGGGACGCCCAGGAGCACCGGGAAGCGCCGCTTGCAGGGGGGACAGACCAGGGCCTGGGGCGGGCCGGGCTCGTCGGCGAGCTCCCCTCGGCAGAGCGGGCAGACCAGCTGGGCGCGCAGCGCCGGGTCGAGGAGCTTCACGGAGTCCTCCAGCGGTCATGCAGCCACAGCCAGCCGTGGGGCCGCTCGCGGACGCGATCTTCGATGAAGCGGTTCAAGGTCGCGGTGTCCTGCTCGCGTTCGCCGACGAGCGCGATGGGGTAGCAGCGTAGCCGGTGGCGGCCCAGACCCTCGCGCCACTGCCAGACGCCGACGACCTTCGCGCCGGTGCGCCGCGCGGCCAGGGCCAGCGCCGGCGAGGTCCAAGCGGGCCGACCGAAGAAGGGCGAAGGGATGCCCTGGTTTCGGCGCTGGTCGAGGGGGAAGACCAGCACGCTGCCGCGCTTCAGATCCCGCAGCCCGGCCAGCATGGAGCCGTCGGGCGGGAGCAGCTTCAGCCCGAAGTGGACCCTGAGCTCCTCGATCAGGGCGGCGAGCGTGGGGCTGGCGGGCGGCTTCACGTAGATGGAGACGGGCACGTCAAAGGCCCTCGGGAAGCCCGCGACCATCAGGTCCCAGCTGCCGCCGTGGCCCGCCACCACCAGCGTCCCCTCGCCTCGCCCGGCCGGCTCGGTGAGCAGCTCGATGTCCTCGTAGACCAGCTCCAGCGGCCGGCGGCGGTGGCGGAGGAGCTCGACGTAGCCGAGCAGGATCTCGGCCAGCGAGCGCCGCAGCGTCGGCCCCGGGGGGAGCTCGGGGAAGCAGGCCCTCAGGTTGGCCACCGCGACGGCCCGACGCACGGGCAGGACCAGCCACCAGATCCAGGCGAGCTTCCAGCACATCAGGCTCGCGAGCCGCAGCGGGCAGCGCTCGAGGAGCCAGACCAGGGCGCGCATCAGGCCCCGCCGCTCGTCGCGAGCAGCCGGTCCAGGGCGCGCTCCAACAGCTCCTCGCCCTCCACCACGCGCAGCTCCAGCTGCAGGACCCGGGCCTGCCCCCCCAGGCGCACGGCGTCCTTCTCGGTGGTCACCAGGCTCAAGCCCGAGGCCTGTAGCTCAGCGACGTCGGCCGCCGTGTAGCGGTGATGGTCGGGGAAGGCCCGCCAGGCACGCACGTCGACGCCGGCCCCGACCAGGGCCTCGAGGAAGCGCCCGGCCCGGGCGATGCCGGCGAAGGCGAGCACAGGCCCCTCAGGAGGGTCGACCAGCGTCGAGACCGAGCGCACCCCCGCGGGGCCCCGACCTCGGGTCGTCCAGACCAGGTCGGCCCTCCGCATGGCGGAACGGGGCTCGCGCGCGAAGCCAGCCGGGATCACGCCCTGGGAGTCCGGCCACACGCCGTCCCAGCAGAGGATGTCCAGGTCCCGGTGCACGCCGTTCTGGAAGGCGTCGTCGAGCAGCACCACCCCGGCTCCGAGCGCGACGGCCCGCGCCACCCCCGCGGCGCGATCGACGCAGGCGATGCGAACCCCTGAGCCGAGCATCGCCAGCTCGTCGCCCAGGTCCTCGGCCCCGCCGTGCTCCACGATGCCTGCCGAAGACCGGCCATAACCCCTCGATATCACCGCGGTCTTCAGGCCCCTCGCCCTCAGCCGCCGCTCCAGCTCCCGGACCACCTGGGTCTTCCCAGTGCCGCCGCTGGCCAGGTTGCCGACGCTGAGGACCGGGACCTCGAAGCGGACGCTCCTCCGAGCAGGACCAGCCAAGGCGCCATAGACCCGGGCCAAGGGCCTCATAGCGGGTCGCAGGCTGCGCTCGCCGGGGACCGGACCGAGCCGCGCCAGGACCTCCTGGGCCACGCGGTCCGCTTCACCCCCGCTCCGGGCCCGGAAGCGACCGTGCTCCAGCGCTCGCGAGATCGCCCGATCCAGCGGATCGGCGAGGAAGCCGCGCTCCGGCGGGGGCCAGCGGTGCTCGGGCCCGAAGACCACCGGGACCCCAGCCGCCAGCGCCTCCTCGGGGCTGTGACCGCCGATGGAGGCGTCGAAGGTGCCGCCCACGAAGGCGGCGTCGGCCTGGGCGTAGCAGGAGGCCAGCTCGCCCACGCTGTCGAGCACGTAGATCCGCCCCTCGGGCGGCTCGCTTCGACTGCGGCAGGCGGCGTCGGGGACCAGGGCGCGGACCTCGTCAAAGCGCTCGGGATGCCTCGGCGCCAGCACCAGGAAGGGTGGGTCGTCCAGCCTGGCCAGCGCCTCGATCAGCCGCGCCTCGTCCCCGGGGCGGGTGCTCCCCGCCACCAGGCAGGGCCTGGGGAAATGAGGCAGATCTAGAACGATCTCGATAACTTCGCCCTTCAGCCCCGAGCTGGGCAGGTCCTGCACGGCCTCGAACACCGCTGGCCAGAGTCGGCGCAGGCGGGCGCCGCCCGGCCCCTCGCGGGGGCTGACCCGCAGCACCGGGATGCCCCGATCGCGAGCCGCCAGCACGAGGGTCGGCCAGAGCTCGGCCTCGACCAGCACCAGGACCGAGGGCCGGAGGGTGTCCAGCCAGCGCCGCACCACCCAGGGGTGGTCCATCGGCCAGGCCGCCAGCGCGTGGTGACCTCGGGCGGTCTGGAACGCCGTGTCGCTGGTCGCGGTGCGCAGCAGCACCCGGCCCGAGCGACGCAAGGCCTCGAGCAGTGAGGCGGCGGACTGACCTTCCCCCAGCGAGGCGGCGTGTACGACGACGCAGCCCGGCTCGACCGCAGGCAGGCGCAGGCTCCAGCGCTCGGCCCAGCGCACCCGCGTGCGGGGGTGCAGCCAGCTCGCCAGGGCCACCCAGGGCCCCAGCACCCACCACAGCAGTCGGTAGACCCAGCTCACCCCGGATCGGCCAGCTCGGCGGCCTCGGGATCCCAGCGACAGAGGCTCATGTCGACCTTGTCGCCGTCGAACGCCACCCCCTCGGCCACCAGCAGCGCGCGCTGGACGTCTCCACGGACGAGGTCCCCTCGGGTGGCGATCTCCCCGGACTTCAGGATGACCCGCTGCCAGGGCACGGGCTCGCCGGAGCGATCGACGCCGCCAGGCCCCAGCCCCGCCAGCGCGTAGCCCACCTGACGAGCCGCCCGCGGCGAGCCGCAGGCCGCAGCCACGTCACCGTAGGCCAGCACGCTGCCGTGGGGGATCTGCCGGACCACCGTGTAGACCCTCTGCCAGAAGTCGAGCCCGCTCATCCGTAGAGCCTCCGGTACTCGCCGGGGACCGCCAGCAGCTCCTCGTGCCGGCCGAGCTGGCTGACGCGCCCGCCCTGCAGGACCAGGATCTGGTCGGCGTCCCGGATGGTCTCCAGCCGATGGGCGATGGCCAGGGTCGTGCGCCCTTTGCGCAGCCGATCCAGGGCCTGCTGCACCGCCTCCTCGCTCTCCCGATCCAGAGCGCTGGTGGCCTCGTCGAGCACCAGGATGGGGGCATCGACCAGCAGCGCGCGGGCGATGCAGAGGCGCTGCCGCTGGCCCCCGGACAGGCGCAGCCCCGACTCGTCGACCAGGGTGTCGTAGCCCAGGGGCAGCTCCTGGATGAAGTCGTGGGCGAAGGCGTCCCGGCAGGCCTGCTCGACCTGCTCGCGGCTGGCCTCGGGCAGGCCGAGGCGCACGTTGTCCAGCACGCTGGCGTGCAGCAGCCATGGCTCCTGGCCGACCACCGCGACGTGCCGACGCAGGCTGGCGACCGTGAAGTCGCGCAGATCCCGCCCGTTGACCAGCACCCGCCCCAGGCTGGGGTCATGGAAGCGCGGGATCAAGGCGGCGAGCGTGCTCTTCCCGGCCCCGCTGGCGCCCACCAGGGCCAGGGTCTGACCCGGCTCGATGCGCAGGCTGACCCGCTGCAGCACCGGGCCGTCGCCGTAGTCGAAGCCCACCTCGTCGAGCTCCAGCACGCAGGCCTCGGCCTGGAGCTGCTCGGGCCCATCGCGCACCGACGAGGTCTGGTCCAGCACCGCGAAGACCCGCTCGGCCCCCGCCAGGGCGCGCTGGGTGAGCGAGTTGATCTCCGAGAGGCCCTTGAGCGGCAGGTTCATCAGCCCCATGGCCACCAGGAAGGCGATGAGCTCGCCCGCGGTCAGCTCGCCCGCGAACACCCTCTGGCCGCCCCAGGCCAACACCAGCCCGACGCCCAGCGCAGCGACCAGCTCGATGACGGGGCCCGGCAGCAGCTGGGCCAGGGTCTGACGGAGGATCAGTCGGTACTGCCGACGGTTCAGCTCGCCGAAGGCCTGCCCTCGGGTGCCCTCGGCGCCGAAGGCCTGCACCGTGCGCACACCGGTCAGGCTCTCCTGAGCGCTCGAGGTCAGCTCGCCCAGGCTGTCCAGGCTGAAGCGCGAGGCCCTCCGCAGCTTGCGGCCGAAGTGCTGGATCGGCCAGACGATGAGGGGCAGCGCGAGGGTGCCAGCCAGCGCCAGACGCCAGTCCATGTAGAAGGCGGAGATCAGCAGCCCGAGCAGCGTCAGGGGCTTCTGGACCAGGGTGGCCCAGGCGCTCACAAGGTACTGCACCTGCCCCACGTCCTGGGTCAGCCAGCTCAGGCGCTCGCCCAGCGGGCGGGTCTGGTGCCAGCCGGGCTCCAGCGCGAGCATCTTGTCGAAGAGCGCCTGGCGCATGCGCGTGACGACGTCGAACGCGACGCTCTTGGTGATCATGGCCCGGCCCACGCCGACCAGGCCGTTGAGCAGGTAGAGCCCGCCGACCGCGAACGGCAGCGCCGCCAGGGCCAGCTCGTCCTGCTCGATCAGCACGCGATCCAGCACCTGCTCGACGAGGAGCACCAGGGCGCCGGGGATGGCCGCAGCCAGGGCCATCAGCAGGGTCGCGAAGGCCAGGCGGCCGGCGTAGGGCCGGTACCAGGTCAGCAGGGCTCGGAGGCTGGCGTTCAAGGTGGGCTCACGGGGACGGGATCGTAGCCCCAGACCTCGAACACCTGCCATTGGGCCAGGACGCGGTCCCCGCGCTGGGCCGTCACGAGGTGGGGGCCCGACCGCTGGGGGTAGAGGTCCTCGGTGTCCACGCGTTCCCGGGTGCTGAGCGGGCGGACGAAGACGGTCCGCTCGGGCAGCGCGCGGG
>CALGIB010000101.1 GCA_937915955.1 uncultured Pseudomonadota bacterium | reverse complement strand
GAACTGCTCCTCGAGCGCGCTCTCCAGGCCGGTGACCGAGTCTCCGGTCCACATGGGGTTGTCCTCGCCCATGAGCGTGCCGTGCATGCCGAAGTCCACCGCCATCGCGATGGGGTCGCCGTCGACGCTGTCCACCCGGATCACGTAGGCGTAGGGGTCCTTCCAGCTGCCCGCGGGCAGGTCGTCCCAGACCTGGAGGTCGTCGTTCTCGCCTCGGCGGTCGCGGTAGACGCGGTCGTCCGGGTCCCAGTCCTCGATGATGTTCACGCCGATGGCGGCGGGCTGCCGCTGCTCGAAGGCCTGCAGGCTCACGCTGACCATGGCGTCCACGTAGCGCTGGAAGATCTCGCGGTTGAACTTGTCCCCGCCCAGGTAGAAGTGCACCTGGTCGCTGAAGTTGGCCGGCATGGCGTGGCTGTGGCTGGCGGTGAGCACCACCTTGCCGGTCAGGTCACGGCCGGTGGCCTCGGTCAGGCGCTCGGAGACCTCGCGCACCAGGTCGTCGTAGCTGTAGATGGCGTCGAACTTGATCAGGACCAGGTCCTCGTCGCCGTTCTCCAGCCAGAGCGTCTTGACCTTGGGGCGGTGGTGGATGCCCGTGCTGCGCGCGAACGACAGCGCGTAGTGGGACTTGCGGTTGTCCTGCTTGCTGGCGCTGCCCAGCAGCTTGCAGCGGGCCGAGTAGCCGCCCATGGGGGCCCCGACGGGCACCTCGACGACGCCCTCGGCCGCGCCCGCGACGGGGACTCCGGGGGCCTTGTCCGGGTAGACGAAGGGCTGGGGCTCGGGGCCGTTGCAGGCCAGCATCGTCAGCGTCAGGAGCATGC
Organism: uncultured Pseudomonadota bacterium; assembly: GCA_937915955.1. Lineage (GTDB taxonomy): Bacteria > Myxococcota_A > UBA796 > UBA796 > CAJQPC01 > JAAESX01. Next base: position 6,761 of record CALGIB010000101.1, on the reverse strand, counting down.
CGCTCTCCAGGGAAGCGGCACACCATAACCGTGGGCCGGCCCTGTTCGAGCGCTCGCTCAGCGACCGCCGGATCGGGTGGGCCGGTTCTCGCCCAGGGGACCCGGCAGATCGGCCATGAAGGCCTCGGCGTCCGTGGCGCCCAGCTGCTCGGCCAGATCCAGCTCGAGCTCGGTGCCCAGCTGGTCCATCTGCGCGCGGACCTCGACACGATCGGCCTCGCCGGTGCGGGTCCTGCCCCAGAGCTCGCTGACCTCCTCCATCGTGGCCAGGACCTGAACCTGGACCTGGGCCATGACCGCCTCGCTGAGCTCGTGGTCTGCGCCGAAGCCGTCGACGTAGGCCTCGAGCTGGCCCTGGAACTGCTGCTGGCGCTCGGCGCGTCGGGCGTCCAGCTGGTCGGGGTCCACGCCGCGAGACAGGGCCGCCGGCCCCGCGGTCGCGCCCGGGGACAGCCCGGGAGAGCCCTCTCCCGCGGCGCGAGCCCGGACCTTGGACTGCTTGCCGAGCTTGCTCCGGGGCGGCGCGCTGGGCTCGTCCTGCTCGGCTTGCCTGGCCTCGAGCTGCTCTTGCAGGTCCCCCGCGCGGGCCCGGAGGCGCATGTCGTCGAGGGTCAGGCCCAGGACCAGCAGCCCCAGGACAGCCGTGAGGATGGACTGCTTGTTCATCGGATCTTCTTTCCTCCCCAGGCCATGTCCTGGACGAGCTCGACGGGGGCGTCTCCGGCGTCGAGCGAGACTCGGGCGCCAGCGAAGCGGTAGTTGCCTGGAGGCAGCCAGCCGGAGAAGGCCCCCAGCTCGAGCACCTGGGCCTGGGCGAACTCGACGCCCGCGCGCTCGTCGGCGGCGAAGGGCTTGCGACGGGTCTCCAGCTCGACGCCGGGCGTGGGCGGGCTGGTCGAGAGCCGGACCTGCACCCAGTCGCTGTGGATCTGCTCGACCCAGGCCTGGGTCTCCGCCGAGGGGGCCTGGGCTTGCAGGACCTTCAGCCGGTCGAGCATGGCGACCACGTCGCCGCGGGCCCGCGCGGCCTGGGCGCCGGCGAGGTGATCGTCGTCCCCGAGGGGCACGCCCAGCTCGAGCATGGCCAGGTAGTGGCGCTCCACGCCCTCCCAGCGGTTCTTGCCGGCCAGCTTCACGAGCTCGTCGTGGTGCTGCCGGACCTCCGCGAGCGCGATGTCCGCGGGGGGCTGATCCTGGGCCAGCGCCAGGGTGATCCAGAGGAGGGTCGACATGGCGCGCCGCTAACCCATCAGGTGACCGAAGAGCAGCGAGCAGACCACCGCGGCGGCGAGGAAGCCGGCGAAGTCGGCCGACAGCCCGGCCAGGATGGCGTGGCGGGTCCTGGAGACGCCGACGGCGCCGAAGTAGACGGCCAGGACGTAGAAGGTCGTGTCCGTGGAGCCTTGCAGCGTGGTGGCCAGGTAGCCGATGTAGCTGTCGGGCCCGTGGGCCTGGACCAGCTCGATCATCAGGCCGTAGCTGCCCGAGCCGCTGAGCGGTCGGACCAGGGCCATGGGCAGGACCTCGCCGGGCACGCCGAGCGGGTCGGTCACGAAGCCCAGCCAGCCCGTGAGGTAGTGCATGGCCCCCGAGGCTCGGAACATGCCGACCGCCACCAGGATCGCGACCAGGTAGGGGATGATCATCACGCCGGTGGTGAAGCCCTCCTTGGCGCCCTGCACGAAGACCTCGTAGACCTTCACGCCGCGGAAGGCGCCGAAGAGCAGCAGCGAGAGGATGAGGCTGGGGATGACCCAGTCGCCCACGACGCCGCTGAAGTGGCGCAGCGCGAAGGGCCAGGACCAGGTGGCCTCCACCAGCAGGCTGGGGCAGTCGATGGCGCCCTCGCAGACCTGGGTCAGGACGGTGGCGCCCTCCTTGGCTGGCATGAACAGGCCGTCCACGGGGGTGCCGTCGCCCAGCACCCAGCTGCCCTCGAGCTGAAGCTCCTCGAAGACGAAGGCCGCGGTGGCGTCCTGCTCGACGGCGACCGGCGTGGGGTCCTCGCCCAGGGCCACGGCGGCCAGGGGTGGGCCGGCGAGCACGGTCATCATGGCCAGCAGCACCAAGCGCAGGACCCAGACGCCCCAGGTGGTGGGCTGGGTGGCCTCGTCCTTCAGGAGGGTCTGGACCTCGGCGTTCTCGGGCTCTTCTTCGGCGGGCTCGACCTCGGTCTCGGGCTCGACGAGGGGCTCGTCGACGGGCTTCGGCATGGGGAAGAAGCGCTGCGCCAGCTTCGCCACGGTGATGCCGACGATCGTGGCCGCGGCGGTGGCCGCCAGGGTGGACGCCATGATGCCCCAGGGATCGGCGCTGCCCTCGGCGGCCCGCACGCTGACCGCGCCGCTGGGCAGGAGCGCCAGGCCCGAGGTGTTGATGGCCAGGAACAGCACCATCGCGTTGGTGGCCACACCCGGCGTGCGGTTGAGCTTGTTGAGCTCTTGCATCGCCTTGATGCCCAGGGGCGTGGCGGCGTTGGTCAGGCCCACCATGTTGGCGGCGATGTTCATGATCATCGCGCCCATGGCCGGGTGGTCGGGCGGCACGTCGGGGAAGAGCAGCACCATGATGGGGCGGATGGCGCGGCCCAGGATGCGCAGCAGGCCGCCCTCCTCGGCGATCTTCATCAGGCCCAGGAAGAGCGCCATGTAGCCGATCAGGCTGATGGCCAGGGTCACCGAGCTCTTCGCGCCGTCGAAGGCACCCTGGCTGACGGCGCCCATGTCGCCGAAGATCGCCGCGACGAGGAAGCTGACGACGACGATGAGGACGAAGACGACGTTCACACCGTGTTGTGGCCCGCCGGGGGTTGACCTGTCAAGTTTTTGGAGCCCGCCGAGGCCAGGCCGACGTCGAGCTCGAGTGGACCGCCGTCCGCCCCAGCCCGGCCAGTGCTATCCAGGAGGGGTGATCCTGCTCCTCCTCGCCTGCCGCGGCCCTGGCCCGGACCCCGTCCTCGACGACAGCCCCGAGGACTCCCGCCCGGACAGCACCTGGACCTGGTCGGGCGAGCTGCACGAGCTGGCCCTGGTCGAGGGCACGCCGTTCGCGCTGCCCATGCGCCTGGTCCTGGATCCCGAGCGCCGGCGCGGCTTCGTGCTGAGCCTGTCCCACAGCGCGGTGGCCGAGTGGGACCTGGACAGCCACGAGCTGGTCGCCGTGCACCCCCTCGACGGGCGCACGAGCACGGGCAAGAGCACGCCCGCGGTGGACCAGCACGGCCGGGTCTGGGTGGCGGGCTCGGGCACCAAGACGATCCAGGTCCGCGCGCCCGAGGGCAGCTTCGGCGCCGTGGCCACCGACCTGATCAGCGGGCTCGGGGCCTGGAGCCACCCGCTCGGTGGGGTCGTGGTCAGCGGCTTCGACGGCGAGGGCCAGGCCCAGCTGGTGCGCTATGACGAGGACCTTCAGCCCTCCGAGGCGGTCCTGGCCGACGACTACGTGATCGATCTCGTGCCCTTCGGCGACGGCCTGCTCACGCTCGAGTCCACCACCGGCGGCGTCCGGCTCGTCCAGCGCGGCTTGGACCTGGCCTCGGCGGCCAGCTGCTCGGTGCCGGTCGAGGCCCACGAGGTCCTGCCCTTGAGCGGGGACCTGATCCTGCTCACCGGCGGCGAGGCCAGCTGGACCTCGGCCTGCCTCAGCGGCGGGGAGGCGCTGGTCAGCACGCAGGAGGTAGGCACCGACGACAGCCAGGCCTTCCTGCTCGACGAGGGCCTGCTGATCCTGGATCGCGTGGGCGAGGAGGCGCTGGACGGGCGCGCCTGGGCCGTCGCCCGCTGGATGGACGAGGAGCTCAGCGTCACCGACACGCGCGTGACCGGCAAGCACAGCGGCTACGGCCAGGTCGACCCCGCCACGGGGCTGCTGTGGATGAACTCCGAGGGCACCACCGAGGTCCTGGCCATGGACCCCGCAAGCGGCGACATCGAGGCCCGTGTGCAGCTGGGGACCCACGTCGAGCACGCCCTGCCCGACCCCGATCGGCCCGGCCGCGCCTGGCTCACCGGCCGCCTGAGCAACACCGTCGGGCTGCTCGATCTGCGCCAGCCCGAGCTCGTCACCAGCCACCAGGACCTGACCTGGCCCGGCGCCCCGGTGCTCGACGAGGCGGACCGCCTCTGGATGCTGGAGCTGCTGAGCTCGACCCTCGTCGAGCTCGACCCGAGCAGCCTCGAGGTCCTGCAGCGGCACGAGACCGGCCTGGGCGAGAACGCCACGCTGACCTTCGACGACCTGCTGCGTCACCCCGACCGAGGCAGCTTCTTCGTCAGCAACGGCGGCACCGGCGGGGTGGCCGAGCTGAGCCCCGAGGGTCTCGTGCTGGGGAGCTGGGCCTTCCCCGAGCTGGCCGCCACCGACCCCCAGGCGGTGGGTGAGCTGGAGCTGCACCTGGCCGCGGACGGGGCCGTGCTGCTGATCCAGACCGACAAGCTGGTGCTCGGTCGCCTCGACCCCGACGGCGGCAGCCGGCTTCGCCCCCTGGTCGGCGACGAGGTCGTCCTGCTGGAGTCCGGCATCGCCCGAGGCCTGGCCACCTCCGAGGGGCTGCTCTACGTCGGCCGCCTGGCCTTCGATCAGGACCTGGAGCGCCGCTCGGCCAAGGACCTGGAGGGCTGGTACGCCGTGGCCGAGACCGACCAGGGCCTGCTGGTGCGCCAGGCGGAGGGCGTCCGGCGCGGCGACACGACCTGGAGCTTCACCTCGACCATCGGCGAGCCTCACCTCCAGCTGGCTGAGCCCTGGGGCGAGCTGCTGGTCGTGCCCGACTACGGCGGCGCCACCGTCCGCGTCGCCGAGCCCGGGGACGCCATCTGATGGTCAGCGTCAAGGGTCATGGACAGGCTACCCGGGCGTGGGAGGGTGGCCCGAGAGCCGGCCCTTCAGGTCGCGCTTGACGCAGGCTCTCCGGCCTGGGACGCTGGAGCCGGCACCCGGAGCGCCCCATGGCCGATCAGCAGGTTCGCGGACCCCTCGGACGCACCTTCAACCGGGTCCTGGGCGTCAAGGACACCCGCACGGACACGGCCTCGATGGCCTTCTCACGCGGCCAGCTCAAGGCCTACCTGGACGCCCAGCTCCAGCTGGCTGACGGGGAGTGGTTCCGCGGCAAGAAGCTCGACGGCGTCGCGGACGCGCTCATGGCGCAGATGGACAAGGACAAGGACGGGCAGGTCGCCTGGTCCGAGTTCCAGTCCTTCCGCCAGGACATCCTCAAGGTGCTGGCCCCCGACGCCAAGGACGGGGCCTCGCCGGAGGAGGTGGCCCAGGGCGCGAGCCAGACCTTCGGCGGCATCGACGAGGACGGCAGCGGCAGCCTCGAGATGGGGGAGCTGCAGAGCGCCAACCGCGAGAGCATGCCCGAGGGCACCGACCACCCGGACCTGGTCGCTCAGCTCGGCGCGCGCATGGCCATCGACGCCGTGGACACCGACGAGCGCAGCGAGAAGGTCTCGGATCGACGCCTGTCTCGCCAGGAGTGGATCGCCGCGGCCCGAGCGCTGGCCGGCGACTGAAGCCCAGCGGCCGCCTCAGGCCCGGCGCAGCACCAGCTTCGTGATCTCCTGGGGGGCGCCCAGCCGGATCGGCGGGCCCCAGTAGGTCGTGCCGCGGTTCACGTACAGCCACATCCTGTCGGCCACGCGGTGCAGGCCCTGGGAGAAGGGCTGCGCGAGGTGGATCAGCGCCGTGAACGGGAAGTACTGGCCGCCGTGGGTGTGCCCGCTGATCTGCAGGTCGACGGCCGCCTCCAGCGCCAGCTCGTAGCTGCGGGGCTGGTGGGCCAGCAGCAGGCGGAAGCCGGCGGGGGCTCCGTCGAAGGCCAGCACGGCGTCCCCCAGGTGGTCGGGCTGCGTCCGGGCCGCCGAGTGGTCGGTGACCCCCCCGACGATCAGGGCCGCGCCGGCGTGATCGAGCACGCGGTGCTCGTCGAGCAGCACCTCGACCCCCAGGCTCTGGACCAGCTTCGCCCAGGGCTCCCAGCCCGAGTAGTACTCGTGGTTGCCGGTCACGAAGAAGGCCCCGTGGGTGGCCCGGAGGTCGGCCAGCGCCCGGATGTGGGGGCCGATGCCCGAGACCTGGCCGTCGACCAGGTCCCCGGTGACCGCGACCAGGTCCGGCTCCAGGGCGTTGATCGCCGCGACGACGCGCTCCAGCACCGGGCCCCGCACCGTGGGGCCGACGTGGACGTCGCTGATCTGCACGATGGTGAAGCCGTCCAGCGCAGGATCGAGGCCCTCGACCGGGACCTCGTGCTCCTCGAGGTCGGGGTCCTGCACCGCCTGGCTGTAGCCCAGGCCGGCCATCGCCCCCGAGACGGCCAGGACACCCAGGTTCAGCGCGTTGGCCAGGAAGCCGCGCCGGGCCGGATCGCGCAGCGGCGTGGCGACGACGCGGTCCACGAGCAGCAGCGCCAGCCAGGCCAGATCCCGCAGCCACATGCCCACCAGCACCAGGCTGAACAGCCCCATGCTCAGGAAGCCCAGCCACTGCAGCGCGTCCGCGAAGGCTTGGCCCGAGTGGGACATCGCGAAGAAGGTGGCCGGGGTCAGGCCGAAGGACAGCGCCAGCGGCCCCCACACCGCCAGTCGCCTCCAGCCCGCCAGGCCCGAGGGCTTCACCAGGCGCCAGCCCACGTAGATGTGCGTGAACAGCCAGAAGGTCGTGACGGTCAGGAAGAAGCCCACGCGCATCCTCGTCGGGTTCGTGGCATCCATAGGCCTCCGGAGGCCTGATGTCTGCACTGCTGCTCCACCTTGTGC
>CALGIB010000100.1 GCA_937915955.1 uncultured Pseudomonadota bacterium | reverse complement strand
CGCCGGGAACCTCAGGCTGCCCTCGACCAGCCCCGGTTCGACGTCGATGAAGCCCATCACCGCCCGCGCGGTCAGGCTCTTCCCCGAGCCCGAGGGGCCCATCATCGCGGTGATCTCACCCTGGAACACGTCCAGGTCGATGCTCTCCACCAGGCTGCGGGCGCGGGTGCGGATGGTCAGGCCACGCAGCTCGACGAGGTGCTTGCTCATCGCGCCCTCACCGCGGAGGTGACGAAGACGGTGGCCAGCGCGACGACGCCGACCAGGGCCAGACCCAGCGCGAGCGCGTGCCCGCTCGGCACGTCGAGGAAGACCTGGTAGCCGAGGTAGAGCAGGTCGGCCCAGGACTTCTCGCTGTCGCCGTGGGTCAGGCTGGGCTGGGTATCCTGGACGGCGAGGTAGCTCAGGCCGATCTCGAGGAAGACCACCTGCATCACCGTCTCGACCCCCTGCCGGACGACCACGGGGCGCAGGTTCAGGCCGATGATGTGGAAGAGGTAGATGCGCCAGCGGCTGAAGCCGTGGGCGCGCAGGGCCTCGACGAAGCGGGCCCCACCGAGGCGAGCCGCGACGGCGTTGGCCTCGTCCATGGCCCCCGGCGCCGAGAGCACCGCCCAGGTCAGGGCGATGGGCAGCAGGCTGCGCGACTCCTTGGGGACCAGCAGCGCGACGACGAGGACGACGACCATGCGGGGCAGCGCCCCGACGACCTCGCCCAGCCCCTGGACCACGGCCTCGGCCCGCTGGCTGGTGTCGCAGCCGAGCAGGCCGCCGACGATGCCCAGCGCGGTGACCAGCAGGCCGGCGAGCAGCGCGGGGAGCGCGACCACGCTGGCACCCTGGAGGGCGTACTCGAGCAGCGGCCGACCGCTGGAGTCCCCTCCGAGGGGAGGGAGCTGGGAGGGCGGCGCGTAGGCCAGGTCCAGGATCGGCGGCGCCAGGTGCTCGGGGGCGAAGAGCCCCGGGACGAACAGCAGGGCGAAGCAGACCAGGGCCAGGCCGCCCGCGAGCCAGCGATTCATGCCGCCCTGGCGCCTCACGCGGCCTCCGCGACGGGCGCTTCGAAGCCAGCCGGTGCTCGACGGGTGTGCATCGCGGTGCCCACCTCGACCAGCGCTTGAAGGATCAGCAAGACGCCCGACAGCGCCGAGAAGCCGAAGGCCGCCGCCAGCACGACGCCGAAGTCCTGCGAGAGCGTGCCCTGCCAGAGCAGGTCACCCAGCCCGTCGATGCGCACGATGACCTCGACGATGACCGCGCCCGAGAGCAGGTGCAGCAGCCGGGCGCGCATCTGGCCAGCGATGGCCCCCAGGACGTTGGGGAGCGTGTTGGACAGCACGCTCTCGCCTCGAAGGATCGCGATCTGGACGTAGCGCTGGTTCCGCTCCGCCTCGAGCAGGCTGCGGACGCCGGTCACGGCGCCGGAGAGCGCCTGGTCGGAGAGGCCGAGCACGAGCGCGCCGAGCACCAGCTTCACCCTCATGGCCTCGCCGTCGTACGCAAAGGCCCCGTACTTCAGGGTCACCGCGGCGGCCGCGATGAGCGAGAGCACGACCGCCGGGGTCAGGCCCACCGCCTGCAGCACCCCGTCGACCTTCTTCGGCAGGACGCGCATCGCCGCCAGGGCCGAGCCGATCAAGAGCGGCACAAAGGCCAGGACGACGAGCCCAGCCGTCCACGGGATGGACTGCCAGAGCAGCTCACCCACGGGCACGCCCGGCTGAAGGCGCCAGCTGTTGCCGAAGTCCCCGCTCAGCGCGCCCTGCATCCACCACAGGTAGAAGTGCCAGGGGCCCTGATCCAGATGCCAGTCCCGCGCCAGCTCCTCGGTGCCACCGCAGATCTCCGGCGGGCACACGATGGAAGCCGGATCACCTGGCAACGACCAGATGAAGAGCGTGATGACGAGCGGCACGGCGATGGGCAGCAGCGCTGCCGCCATCACACGCACCAGTGGTCGGATCCACCAGCGCTTCATTCTTCAGGGAACTCGGGCGAGAGGGGCGACGAGCGCGAGATCAGCTGCCGAACTTCCAGCTGTCGAAGGCGGTCCAGTAGTAGTACGGCGAGATGGTGTTGCCACGGACTTCGGTCCGCCAAGCGCTCTTGGTGTCGAGCTTCCACAGGAACAGGTAGGGGAGCTCGGCCGCGAGCTGCTCGTGCAGCTTGTGGTACGCGTCCTTCGCGGCGGTGTCCGTGCTGGCCGCGTCGTACTGGGCCAGCAACGCGTCCACCTGGGTGTTCGTGTAGTTGAAGATGTTCAGCGCGCCCCGGCCATCCTTGCGGCTGTGGAAGAGCGGGTTGACGTCCTCGACCAGGCCAAAGGACCACTTGCCCACCACCATGTCGTAGTCGGTGGCGCTGCCGGTCAGGACCTTGCGGTTCCAGTCGTCCACGGTGATGCGGAACTCCTGGCGGTCGAAGCCTGCGGCGCCCAGCTGGTTGCCGATCTGCGAGAGCAGGTCGGGCGCCTCGTTGTTCAGCGGCGCCTTCATGCCGATGCGCAGCGTGATGGGCTGGCTGTTGTAGTGCCAGCGGCCGCCCACCTGCTTCAGCCCGGCCTCGGCGAGGAGCTCGAAGGCCTTCTCCTTGTCGGACCGCGGCTGGGTCGCGATGGCGCGGTTGTAGTAGGGGCTGGTCTGCACGAAGGGCCCCGAGATGAACTCACAGGGGCTGTTCTGCTCGCCAGGCTTCACGCCGATGGACAGCTGCCGCAGGTCCGTTCGGTCCAAGATGAGGTTGAGCGCCTGCCGGATCCGCTTGTCCTTGAGGTAGGGCTTCTCCTGGTTCACGGCGATGAACCACCAGCTGCGGAGGTCGTAGCTCTTCAGGGTCAGCTCGTCGCTGGCCGAGACGTCAGCCCGGTAGGGCGGGGGCACAGCGATGATGCCCTGGACGCCGTTGTTCAGCAGGGTGCGGACCTGGACGAGGGGATCACCACCCTCCTGCAGCGTCATCTGAGCGATCCCGGCGTCGTGGTGGCCGTTCTTGTAGACCTCGAACACCACGCCCCGACGACCCGCCGAGCCCTTCATCGCGCCCGTGCCGGTGGGCCGATTGCTGAACTGATGGTCGGGCCGGATCGCGGTCTCGCCGTTGAACACGTGCTTGGGCAGCACCGAGAAGCCCAGGCGGTTCAGCGGGTTGTGGAAGACCTTGGTGAACTTGACCAGCGCGACGTCGCTCTTCTCGGCGTCGCACCCGGTGAACACCGCCCGCTGCTTCTCGGCGATCGGGCTGGGCGTCTTGGGGTCCAACATGGCGTCGACGGTGAAGCAGATGTCCTCGGCGGTGAACGGCTTGCCGTCGTGCCACTTGATGCCCTTGTTCAGGTACAAGCGGACACCCTTTCCGCCGTCGGCCAGCTCCCACCGCTCGACCAGGTCACTGACCAGCTCGTTCGTGATGGGATCGAAGAAGTACACCCGGTCGAAGACCAGCTCGTGGACGCGGTTGTCGACCATGGACTGGGCAAAGAGCGGGTTCATCGACGAGGGGAGGCTCTCTTCGTAGAACGTCAGCGAGGCGCCGGTGGCGAAGGTCGCCACAGAGGCGAGGGCCATGGCCGTCAGCAGCGTCTTCTTGGTGGGCAGCATCAGGTCCTCAGTGTGCGGGGAGAGCGGGACCTGCGTCCCGACTCACTCGGATGTGAAGAGCATCCAGCGAGACCCGGGCCGCCTGCAGGCCCGGGAGAATCGTAATCTGGCCGTGCAGGAGCTCCTGCGCGCGGAGTGCATTCCGCTTGCTGGCGTCCCACGCGGCCTGCGAGAGCAGGAAGTTGGGGTCGGCGGCGGCCCCGGTCGAGCGATCCAGCGCGTTGACCCGAAGGATCGCAGCGGTGCGCTCGTCGCCCATGGCGGCCGCGGTGCGGGCTCCGACTCGGAGCAGACCCGCCGAAGCGAAGCTGGCGAACATGCGGTGATCGGCGGCCTCGGCGCCGGCGGCTGTGGCCATCGCGGCCTCGAGCTGCCGGCTGAGCGCGACGCTCCCGTCGAGCAGGCAGTCGATGTCCACCGACGCCTCGATCAGGCAGAGCTCGATCGAGTTGGCGTAGAGCGAGGTTCCGGCGTGCTGGTGCACCGTCGAGGCCGGATCGGCGCTGGTCTCCAGCGCGTCGACGAAGATCAGGTCCGCGCCATCGGTCCAGGCCGACAGGAACAGAGCCTCGAGCGGCATCGGCTCGGTGAGGGCGAGCTCGGGGCGGACCTCGCCGGGGAGCCGCCAGGGAGCGAGCAGCGCCGCGGTGTGCTCGGGGCCGGCGGCCTGAACGGCCGCCTGCTCGTGCCAGAGCGCCGCCTGGATCAGCGAGCCCGGATCAGCCAGCTCGACCTGCAGCCCGGTGAGCCCCTCGGCGACGCGGTAGTGAGGGGCCTCGGCCAGCTCGGGGAAGCTGCCCGGAGCGACCTCGCCCAGCCCGAAGAGCTGGGCGTCCTGGGTGAGCCCCAGCAGGCTGTCCAGGCTGGCGGCCCAGTGAGCGTCCCGCTCGGCCAGGCCGGCGACCGCGCTGTCCTGGTTCTGTCCGAGCGCGGCGGCCGCCGCCTCGAGGTCGCCCTGCACTGCGTAGCTCAGGCCCAGCACATAGGAGGCCTCGAGGGGGTCCCCTGCCCTGCGCTCATCCGCCTTGAAGGTCTCGATCGTGGCCGCGCTCTGGAGCAGGACGGCCTGCCGGTACAGCGCCGCCGCCTCCGCGTGCATGCGACCCGAGGCCGCGCCGTCAGCCCCGAAGGACTGAGCGGCCGCCTGGTAGTTCCGCTCGAACACGGACTGCCAGCCTGGGTTGGCCATCAGGCCGTCCATCGCGCCTGGCCTGGAGACCCGCACCATCCAGGAGGCCTGGACGAGCTGGTCCGGAGCCGAGACCATCTCTGAGGCCGCGACCTCGGGGGCCTCGGTGTCGGGACCGCCGGAGCAAGCCAGAGCGAGCAGGAGTGCCACCACTACTTGTCCTGGCAGTACTTCTTGCTGCCGGCCGCGGTCACGCAGTTCGACATCGGCTTCTGCGTGTCCTGGCTCGACGCGCGCGCGTAGTCCAGCCACTCCCGGGCGAAGTCCTTGGCCTGGCCGCGGAGCTTCTCCTCCTTCGCCGTCAGCTCGTCGCGGTTGTCACCGCCGGCTTCGATGAGCTCGGTGTTCGCCGCCTCCCAGAGCTTCATCGAGGCCTCGGCCTTGAGCTGGTAGAGGCTGTATACGCGCGTCTTGTAGGTCGTCCCCGACCACTGCGATTTGTTCTCGAGCGCGTAGTCGGCCCACTTGATGGTGGCCCAGGCGCGGCCCGCGCCGCCGCGGGACAGGTGCAGCGCGTACTTGAAGCAGAGGTTCGGATCGGAGCGGTCGATCTCCTCCAGGTGGCGCTTCATCAAGCGCTCCCACTCCTTCTTGTTGCCCGAAGCCTCAGCGTTGGCGAGCAGCACGCGGGAGATCTTGTCCTTGTCCGTCTGCAGCGTCGAGCTGCTGATCCGGCCCTCGAGGCAAGCCGCCTCGGGGCCGGCCAGCTTGCCCATCAGCGCGGAGGGTTCGAGCGTGACCAGGTTGTCGCAGCCCTTCCTGGCGCCGCTCGTGACCTGCTTGGGCTCGGGCTCGACCTCGGGGTCGACCTCGGCGACGACAGGCTCGGGATCGACCTGCTTGGGCTCGACCACGACGGGTTCGGGCTCGACGTAGCGATCGGGCTCCACGTAGCGATCGGGCTCGACGTAGGGCTCGGGCTCGACGTAGCGATCGGGCTCGACGTAGCGATCGGGCTCGACGTAGCGATCGGGCTCGGGATCGCTGCCCTTGGTGCCCGCGCCGCCGGTGGTGAACACCGTCGGCTCGCCGTAGGGATCGGTGCCGCCGTTGCCGACCCCGTTCCCGGAGCCGACGGGCTCCGGCTCGACGACAGGGAATTCGGTGGGCTGACGGTCGGGCGCCGCCGATCCGGTGTCGTCGTCCGAGGGCTCGGGGTCGGCCACGACGGGCTCGTCCTCGGGCGCGTCCGCGATCAGATCCGCCTGCGCGTCCCCGCCGCCAGACAGCTCGCCCGTGTACACGCTGAGCCCGAGGAAGGGATCAAAGGCCGGGGTGGCCACGAGATCGAACCAGCCGACCCGCAGGTCGGAGGGCAGCGGGCGGCCCGCGGCGTCCCGACGCGGCTCGGGGCTGACCTCGGAGCCATCCACCAGGCAGGCGGCCCAGCCGTCGTGACAAGGCATGGCCGGGAACAGGTCCTCGACAGAGGCCATGTCCTGGGCGAGCGCGGTCCCACCGATCATCAGACCGGCGAGGCCCAGGAGAACAGACAGTCGCTTCATGGATCCCATCCTAGTTGGCCGGACCGCCACCGCCGCCGTCCTCGCGCGGGGTGTCACGACCGAAGGACATCATCGGCTCGTCGATCTCGGAGTGGTCGTACTCCTGCTTCTTGAGCCGGACCTTGAGGTTGTTCTTGCGGCGCCGGACCTGGTACTGGATGACCTGGGTCTCGTAGCCGGGGGCGGACACCTCGAGGATGAGGATCAGGCCCGGGTTGAAGACCAGCTCGCTGCCATCGGGGAGGTAGAGCACCTCCTCGTCCCAGGTGCCGTCCACCGAGTTGACCC
>CALGIB010000099.1 GCA_937915955.1 uncultured Pseudomonadota bacterium | reverse complement strand
AGCTGGAGGTCGAGGGCAGCGCCCTGCGCTACCTCGAGGTGGCGGGCCAGGACGACTTCCTGGGGGGCCTGGGGGTCGACGCCAGCGGCCGCATCTGGCTGCTCCAGCTGGACTGATGCCCGTTGGACGGGGCCCTCGAGCCGCTAGCGCTCGTGGGCGCAGTCCGTGGGCTCGATGCGCACCCGCTGGGTGAGCAGGTGCTCGGTGTAGGCGTCCTGGTCCTCGATGGGCTCCACGCCGAGCGCGCCGGCCAGCTCGCCGACCAGGAAGATCTGCTCGTCGGCCAGCGCGGTCTGAAAGGCCTGGACGTCGCTCTCGGCGTTGCCGTAGGCCCAGTCCATCGTCCAGCCGTCCTGCGACAGCCGCTCCAGGACCTCCGTCTTGTAGGTGGCGGCGGCCTCGCCCGCGACGCCGAAGCCCTCGCTCAGGAACACCCGCTCCGGGTCCACCGGGAAGCCGCGCTCGCCCAGCCAGTCGACCGTCGCCTCGGTGGCCGTGCGCTCGTCGCTCATCGTGAAGTCCTGGCCCCGGGCGGTGACGTAGAAGACGCCGTAGCCCCGCTCGGCGTAGGCGTTCATCAGGGTCTGGGCGTCGGGGCGCATCGCCGGGTCGTGGCTGGCGTCCGCCATCTGGGAGAGCCACTCCTCGTCGCTGGTGGTGAGCGTCTCGTCGATGTCGGTGACCACGCCTCGATAGGAGACGCAGGGCGCCGCTGAGCTGTCGAGGGGGACCGACTCGGTGCAGGCCAGGGAGAGGAGCAGGATCACGGGACCTCCGCGTCGCGATCTATCCCCGCTCGCGCTGATCGCATCCCGGTCCGCTCGCCGCCCCTGAGGTGCCTGGGAAGCTCGGCGGGCCGGCTGAGGTCCTCCAAGCGACTCAGAAGGGCTGGTCGAACATGAACCAGATGCCCAGGCTGGGCTCGCGCGCTCCGGTCTCGAGCGTCTCGAGGCCGACGGCCGTGTCGATGCGCAGGACCATCTCCTCGTCCCAGACGAAGCGGGCGCCCAGGCCGACGTCGCCGTGCACGGTCCAGGGGGCCACGTCCTCGCCCCAGACGACCACGCGACCGACGTCGACGAAGGGAGCGGGCATCAAGCCCAGCGTGTGCTTGCGGATGGACAGGGTGTGCGCCAGCCAGCGCAGCTCGGTGGTCCCGACGGCGGCGGCGTCTCCGCGGAAGCGTCCCTCGGGGAAGCCACGCAGCAGCCAGGGGCCGCCCAGGGTGGACCACTGGGAGCCCCCCAGGATGTGGCTGGCGAAGAAGGGGGTGTCTCCCCAGCGCAGGTCCAGGCTGACACGGCTGGCCCAGACCAGGGGCTCGGCCAGTGAGATGTAGGCCCGCTCGGTCAGGTTCACGCCGCCGCCGGTCCAGTCGCTGCCGATCCAGGGGTGGCTGCCTCGGAGGGAGACCTCGGCCAGGTGACCGCGCGACGGCGAGGGCAGGCGGTCCCGGCTGTCGATCAGCAGGCCCAGGGCCAGGCTCGTATACAGCCCCTCGTCGACCGCTTGCTCGATGCCCGCCTCCTCGAGCAGGAGTGAGCCCTCGTAGGTGCCGATCCGTGCGGTCCGCAGGAAGCCTGTGGTGAAGACCTCGAAGGGCCCTGCCAGGCGGCGTCTCAGGTTCAGCAGGACCCGGGCGCCGTCGATCTCGTAGTGGTAGCGGTGCTCGGCGGGCCGGGCCTGGAGCGGCGCGTTGCCCTGGCCGTAGTAGGGCGTGAAGTTCCAGGCCCGGCGGCCGGCCACGCCCTCCAGTCGCCACTGCTCGTTGACTCGCCAGTCCGCCTTGAGCCAGTGGTCCCGAAAGGTGCCGGTGGACCACATCAGCTGCACCCCGAGGCTGAGCTTCGGGGGCTCCTCCGCCAGCGGCCTCCAGTTGGCCAGGACCACCCCGCCGTAGCCGACGCCGTGGTCGGTGCTGTAGTCGCCGATGGGCATGGGCGCGAGGCCCCAGCCGGCCGACGCCGCGGCGATCCAGGTCAGCAGCATGGGGCAGCCTACGACGTGTCAGAGTGCGGGCGAGGTCCTCGGCGAAGTGAGCTCGGGCTGCGAAGGCTGGAGCGAGGAGCGGCTCTACGGGGAGCTCTTCCACTGGTTCTTCGGCCCCCACGAGCTCGGTCATGCGCTGCAGGCGGCGCTGTGGAGCGGGGCGGGCCGCTACGAGCGGGAGCTGGGTCGCGTCGCGGACAGGTGTCGTTCACATGACCTTGTCCCCTCGGCACTTGCGACAGGGGGAGAGACAACGCATCTTCCCTGACCTGACCACGAGGTACCATGCTGCTCCTGCTCCTCGCCTGTACGGGCGCCGACGACAAGAAGACCCAGCCCGCCCTGAGTGGCATCGGCGCGCTGGGCCACGAGAGCCACGACCTGGGCGGCGTCGCCTTCGAGCAGATGGCGTCGTCCTCGGATGGCCTGGACGTGCCCCGCGATCTGGAGTTCAACCCCGAGGTCGCCGGCGAGCTCTGGATCGTGAACCGGGCGGACGACTCGGTGACCATCCTGTTCGACGCGGGCACGGACGCGCAGACCAGCACGCACATCGTGGACCCCTACGCCGAGCACTTCATGGAGGAGGTCAGCTCGCTGTCCTTCGGCAAGCCCGGCCACTTCGGCACCTGCCAGGAGAGCCGGAACACCTACAACGACAAGCAGCGCCCGAACGACTTCATGGGCCCGACGCTCTGGAGCTCGGACCTGGCCATCTTCGGCGAGTCCAACCCGGCCGCTGTGGACTACGTCAGCGCGCTGTTCGGCTTCTACGCCGATCTGGGCAGCCACCTGGACATGCTGCACGAGAGCCCGCTGTGCATGGGCATCGCCTGGGAGACCGAGAACGTCTACTGGGTCTTCGACGGCATGAACTCCAGCCTCAGCCGCTACGACTTCGCCGAGGACCACGGCGCCGGCTACGACGACCACAGCGACGGGGTCATCGGCCGCTACGTCGAGGGCGAGGTGGAGCGCGTCGAGGACGTGCCCAGCCACATGGTCTTCGACCACGACACCGCCTTGCTCTACGTGGCCGACACAGGCAACAACCGGGTCGCCGTGCTGGACACCGCCACGGGCACCCAGGGCGACAAGATCCGGGCCTCGGAGCCGGGCGTGAAGCAGTTTGCCTGGGACGACGCCGAGATCTGGACCTTCATCGAGGGCAGCGAGGTCGGCTGGGGCAGGCCCAGCGGCCTGGCGCTGTTCGACGGCGTGCTCTACGTGGGCGACAACGCCACGGGGAACCTGGTCGCCTACGACGTCCAGACCGGCGAGATGATCGACTGGATCCCCACGGGGCTGGGCGGGCTGATGGGCATCGAGGTCGTCTCCGAGGACGAGATCTGGCTGACGGACGCGGCCTCGGACGCGGTCTACCGGCTCACGACGCTGTAGCCCGGGGGTTCAGGGCTCGACGCAGACCGGAATCAGCACGTCCTCGGTGACCTCGGCGCAGGTCAGCGTGAGCGTCAGCTCCCAGTAGCCGCCCATGGACAGGAACAGGTCGCTGACCTGGACCTGGTCGGCGGTGACCGTGAGCTCGCCCACAGTGCTGCCGTGCTGGTGGTCGGGCATCCAGCTCGCGAGCGCGGCCTGACAGCCGCTGGCGTCCAGGCCCAGCGCCCAGGTGTTCTCCCCGACGATGACGGGGTCGGGGGACAGCTCCAGGATCTCGACGGTGAGGGTGTCGCCTTGGAAGGTGTCGCCGACGACCAGGGCGCTGGCGCGGGCCTCTTCCTCGCAGGGAGAGGTGGCGGGCACGCTGTCGTCGGGGGTGGAGGTGCAGGCCAGAAGCGCGATGATCATGAGAGCAAGCTACCCGTTCGTGACGCAGCTGCCGAGCTCGCCGGCCCAGGACAGGGAGATGGGCGTGAACGTGGGCGGGTCCAGCAGCTCGCTGCGATCCAGGTCTCCGCTGGCCTCGAGGGACTCGAGCAGCGCCTCGGGGAGGGGGGTCACGCTCAGCGTGAACACCACGGAGTCCGGCACATCCCCGAGCACGACCTGCCGATAGGTGCGGGTGTGCGGCAGGCCGATGGTGTTGACCCCGGGCAGCCCCCGCTCCTCGATGGAGGCGACCTCCCAGAACAGCTGGGTCTCCTCACCGCTGGCGTCCAGGCCCCTGTCGTGGAGCCCGAACTCCCAGGGCTCGTCCAGCAGATCCGCTCCCTCGAGGTGGACCTGCAGGCGTCCCCAGACCCGGCGGTCGTGGCTGGCCCCGCTGGGGAAGTGGTGTCCGGCCGTGACGTTGTCCAGCTCCAGCGTGACCTCGGCGCCGCCGCTCGCGGGGATCACACACAGAGTCGCCAGCAGGGTGCTCTCCAGCTCGGTCCGAACGAGCTCGAGCTGCTCGGCCCGGTGGGGGAAGTCGGTCAGGGCGACGTCGACCGCCGCCATCGAGTGGTCGTGCAGCCGCCGCTGGGGGGTCTCGATGGTGGTCGTGGTCTGCCCGTCCCGGCCGCGCATGTGGCAGTGCCCGCAGCTCTGACGTGACGCGGCCCCGCTGTTGAAGATCGTCTCGGACCACTGGGCGTAGGTTCGCTCCAGGTCCACGTCCAGCGGCGTCAGGACGTCGTGGCAGCTGCCGCACAGTTCGCTGCTGGAGCTGTCGTTTCGATCCTGGAGTGGGCTGTAGGTGCTGCCGTGGACGTCGTTGTCGACCGGCCCGTCCAGGGCGCCTCGGAACACCCCATCCAGGCTCAGCGTGAACCCGGCGTTGTTGTGCTGCTGCACAGACTCGATGCCGTGGCAGGAGGCGCAGGTCACGCCCTGGAGGTGGTCGGGGACCTCGTCCAGGTTCGTCCCGTCCTGGGTCAGGCCGAGCGCCAGGGCCACAGGGGCGTGGCACTTGATACAGAAGTCTCCCAGGTCGGCCTCGCGCTGACCCCGCTCGTTCATCGCGCGGAAGACCGGGTCCTGGCCGGCGTAGGCGTGCATGCTGCCCTCCCACTGCTGGACGTGGTCGGGGTGGCAGCCGCGACAGGTCTCTGGGTCCAGCAGCGCCTCGTCCAGCTCGGGTCCCTGGCAGGCCAGGAGCAGGCTCAGGGACATCGGCGGCGCCTCGTCAGCAGGACGGCGAGCAGCGCGGCCAGCCCCGAGGGAGCCAGCGCCGGTCCGCAGGCCGATCGGGGCTCGGGGTCCGCTTGCGGGGAGTGGGGCCCGGGGGTGCGGCCGGTGTCCGCCGAGTCCGCGGGCGCGAAGATCTGGAGCCGGCTGTTCAGCTCCTCCCAAAGGGGCTCGCAGGCCAGCGCGGCCGGGCTGTCCGCGGGACAAGCGAGGGGGCCGGCGATCTCGTAGGGAGACAGGACCCGCTCGTCGTTCCGGAAGAGCAGGCCGCCGGTGAAGTCGGCGTAGCCGGTCAGCCACGCGTCCTGGTCTGCGCCGACGCCGATGGACCGGGGCGAGGCGGTGGACTCCTCGAAGCTGAGGCCGTCGTCGTCGCTGGTGTGGACCGCTCGGCTGCCTTCGACCACCCAGATCTGGCCGGACTCGGTTCGGGCTCCGTCGATCAGATCACCCTCGACGGTGTAGACGACGTCCTGCCCTGTGGCGGTCACGCGCAGGACGTGGTCCTGGCCGTAGGTGCTGACCAGCAGCCAGCTCTGGTCGACGTCCCCCGCGACGACGATCAGGCGCTGCAGGGCCTGCCCGTCCAGGGGCAGCGTCAGGTCGGTCGGGGTCCAGGTCTCGCCCCCGTCCGTCGAGCTGTACAGCCAGCCCTGCTGGGTGTCCGGGTCGGCCACGGTGGCCCAGGCCAGCTGGCCCTGGCCCAGGATCGAGAGCACCAGCCGTCCTCCCAGGTGCAGGTCGGCGGGGGCCCAGCTCAGGCCGCCGTCCAGCGAGCGCAGCACGTCGTTGTCGGCGCCGTCCTCGAGGGAGGCTGTGCCGATCAGCGGCAGGTCTCCGGACCAGTCCAGCGTGCTGACCAGGGTGTCGGCGAGGCCCGCGTTGGCCCAGCTGCAGCCACCGTCCTGGCTGCGGTAGAGGCTGTGCTCGGCCTCGACGCCCTGCATCGCGGTGATGGTTACCAGCAGCGTGCCGTCGGGGCCGCGGGCGTAGCGTGGCGTCAGGATCACGCCCTCGGCGGTGACCGTCTCGTGGCAGGTCCAGCGCCAGTCCCCGTCGGTGTCGGGCAGGACCAGGCCGAAGTTGGCCTCGAGCATCACGCCCTGCGCGCCCAGTTCGACGTCGACGCCGGTGATGGTCGCGCCGACGTGGGCCCGGGCGAGGCTGGCGAGCAGCAGCATGCCCCTGGACTAATCCGCCGGCGCTCTGTGGATCAGCGGAAGTCCTTCTTGCCCTTGTGGCGGCCGTCGCACCAGGGCTTGTTCTTGCTGGCGCCGCAGCGGCAGAGCGCCGCCCTGTCCGTGGGCTGTCCGTCCTGGAGGGGCGCGTTGATCGTGAACTCCGCCTGGACGCGGACCTCGCCCCCCTCGACGATGCTCAGCGCGATGTCGGACTCGGTGATCTCGGGATCAGGCAGGTCCGTCTTCGCCTCGACGGTCAGCGCGCCCGAGGGGCAGGTGGAGACGACGCGGAGGATCTCCAGCGCGGCCTCCTCGTCGCCCTCGAGCTCGGC
>CALGIB010000098.1 GCA_937915955.1 uncultured Pseudomonadota bacterium | reverse complement strand
GGCGTACTCCATGAGGCTGGTCGCGCCCGAGACCGGGGCGGCGCGCTCGAGGAAGTAGGGGAAGCGCACGTCGATGTAGGCGTCCTCGGCCTCGAGGCGCTGCTGGATGTCGGCCAGCAGGTCGGGCACGGTCTTGAGCGAGAGCTCGCCGCGGTGCTGCTCGAGCACCTCGATGAAGCGGCTCATGTGCGTGCCCTTGAAGTGGGCCGGCAGCCCGACGGACAGGGCGATGTCCGCGACCGTGTGCTGCTTCTGGTTGGCGCGGTCCCAGACGGTGATGGGGTAGCGGAGGCGGGAGATGCCGACCTGATCGATGGCCAGCTGTCGGTCGTCGCGCTCGGAGGCGTGGTCGGGAAGCATGCCGCGCCCATATCGCGCGGGTTCGGCCCCTGCGCGGCCGGGTCCCCCCTCAGCGAGCCGGAGCGGACCCACTCTTTGTACTCCCCGGCCAGCCGAATGCCCCCTTCATTTCAACGCTCATTGAACTGACTCGCCGGTCGAAGTACTCACGGGCCGTGCACTACGACAAGGTCTGCATCGAGGGGCTCGCCTACGAGCTCCCTCCCCAGGTTCTGACGACGCGGGCCATGGAGTCCGCGCTCGGAGGCCTGTACGGTCGCCTCGGCATCCAGCCCGGTTGGCTCGAGGCCGTCACCGGCATCAAGCAGCGGCGGATGTGGGCCACCGGCGACAACGCCGAGCTCGCCGCGGCCCGCGCCGCCGAGCGCGCCGTCGCCGAGGGCGACGTCAGCAAGAACGAGATCGACGTGCTCGTGAGCACCTCGGTCTACAAGGCCCACCTCGAGCCCAGCGTCGCCTGCAAGGTGCACCACGCCCTTGGACTGCGCCCCACGGCGCTGAACTTCGACGTCGGCAACGCCTGCCTGGGCTTCCTCTCGGGCATGCAGGTCGTGGCCAACATGATCGAGCTCGGTCAGGCCCGGGCGGGCCTGGTGGTGGCCGGGGAGTGCAGCCGCGAGGTCACCCGCTCGACGCTGAACGCCCTGCAGGACCCCAGCGCCGACATGGTCACCTACAAGGACAACCTGGCGACGATGACGCTGGGCTCGGGTGCGGCGGCCATGCTGCTCGTCCACAAGGACCTCAGCACCACCGGTCACCGGCTCGTCGGCGGTCACGTGCAGTCCGCCACCCAGCACGCCGGCCTCTGCTACGGCGGCCTCGACGGCATGAAGACCGACCCCACGCGGCTGCTGGCCGAGGGCGTCAGCCTGGCCCGTCGGACCTACGACGTCTTCCGCAACGGGGGGGGGCTGGAGGGCCGCACGCCCGCCGCCTACGCGCTGCACCAGGTCGGCAAGGCCAACCACGACAGCGTCTGCCGGGCGCTGGAGCTGGACGCGAGCCGAGCGCTGCGCATCTACCCGGACATCGGCAACGTCGGCGCCGCGAGCGTCGCGATCGCCGCGAAGATGTCGGTGGAGCAGGGTCGCTGCTCCCCCGGCGACACCATGGCGCTGATGGGCATCGGCAGCGGCCTGAACGTCGCGATGCTGCGGGTCGACTGGTAGATGGCGCCTCTCCCTGAGCGCGTGCGCGACCTCTACCCCTGGCAGGGCCGCTTCCTGGACGTCGACGGCGGCCGCCTGCACCTGCTCGACGAGGGCCCGCGCGAGGCCCCGGTGATGCTCTGCGTGCACGGCAACCCGACCTGGAGCTTCTACTGGCGGGCCCTGGTCGAGGCGTACTCGAAGACCCACCGCGTCGTGGTCCCCGACCACATCGGCTGTGGCCTCTCTGACAAGCCCCAGGGCTGGCCCTACCGGCTCGGCGGGCACGTCGACAACCTGGTGAGGGTCATCGAGGAGCTCGATCTGAAGGACATCACCCTAGTCGTACACGACTGGGGTGGAGCCATCGGCTTCGGCGCCGCGGAGCGCGTCCCGGACCGCATCGCGCGCCTGGTGGTGACGAACACCGCGGCCTTCCGAAGCCCGGACATCCCGCCCAGCATCGCCAGCTGCCGCATCCCTGGCTTCGGCTCCCTCGCCGTGCGCGGCTTCAACGGCTTCGCCTGGGCCGCCACCTGGCGCACAACGGTCCGCAAGCTGCCGCCCGAGGTCAAGCAGGGGCTGCTGGCGCCGTACGACAGCTGGGACAACCGCATCGCCACGCTGCGCTTCGTCGAGGACATCCCGATGAAGCCCGACCACCCCAGCTACGCGACGCTGAAGAGCATCGAGGACGGCCTCGGCGCGCTGGCCGAGCTGCCCATGCTCATCCTCTGGGGCGAGCAGGACTGGTGCTTCACGCCGGCCTTCCGCGCCATCTGGCAGCGGCGCTTCCCGAAGGCCGAGGTGCACGCCTGGGAAGACGTCGCCCACTACGTGATGGAGGACGCCCCCGAGCGGGTCATCGAGCGCCTGGACGGCTTCCTCGCTCGAACCTGAGTAGAGGACCGCATGACTCCCCGACCTGAACTCAACTTCGCCCACTGCTTGCACGTGCACAAGCTGCAGCGGCCCTGGCAGCGCGCGCTGGTCCGACCCGGCGCTCTCGACAAGCGTGACGGTCGCCGCACCTGGACGCAGCTGACCTTCGACGAGCTGCACGAGCTCACCGACGCCTACGCTCGCGGCTTCGCGACCGAGGCTGGGCTGGTCGCCGGTGACCGCGTCGTCCTGCTCGTCGAGCCCAGCTTCGAGTTCTTCGCGGTCAGCTTCGCGCTGTTCAAGCTCGGCTGCGTGCCGGTGCTCATCGACCCCGGCATGGGCCTGGACGGATTCCTGAGCTGCGTCGAGGAGATCAAGCCCCGCGTCTGCGTCGGCGTCCCCAAGGCCATGCTGCTGTCCAAGGTCAAGGGGGCGGCCTTCGCCAGCCTCGAGCAGCGCATCACGGTCGGCCCGAGCACCTGGTTCTGGGGCGGCACGACGCTGCCCCTCTGCTACAAGCCCGAGTACGCGGACCACCCCACACACCCCGTGACCGAGGACACCGAGGCGGCCATCCTCTTCACCTCGGGCAGCACCGGCCCCGCCAAGGGCGTGCGCTACACCCACGGCATGTTCAACACCCAGGCTCGGCGCATCGCGCAGCTGTACGGCGTCCAGCCCGGCCAGGTCGACGTGCCCTGCTTCCTGCCGTTCGCGATGTTCAGCTGCACGATGGGCATGACCGTCGTGCTGCCCGACATGGACTTCTCCAAGCCCGCCACCGCCGAGCCCGAGAAGCTGGTCGAGGCGGTGCTCGCCCACGGCGCCGACCAGCTGGTGGCCAGCCCGGCGGTGCTCGAGCGCTTGGGCTTCTGGTGC
>CALGIB010000097.1 GCA_937915955.1 uncultured Pseudomonadota bacterium | reverse complement strand
TGCTTCTTGCCGGGACGGGTGCTGGAGGCGCTGATGACCTTGCCTCCGGCTCGGATCTGCTGCCGCTGGATCTTCCGGACCTGACGGATCTTCTTGCGGGTGGACTTCCGGTCAGCGCGCTTCTCTGCGAGGCTCATGCCCTTGCGCTCCTGCCGTGCGTCCTGACGGACAGAACGACGGTCCTTGCGGGCAGTCGTCCGCTCGCTGCGCTTGGTCTTCCGCTTCTTGCGGCGAGCCTCACGCTCAGCCTTGCCGGCGTAGTCCCCGAGATCGCCGAGATCGAGGCCGCTGAATGGGGAACCGAGGTTCATGGAAGTCTCCTGAAGGGTCAGTCTTCGTCAGTCTTGAGGCCGGGAGTCCTGGCTGCTGCAAGCTGAGTCTTGCGTAGATGTAGCTGCTTCTTCAACGCATCGAAATCAGGTTCGAGATGTTCGAGTGCTGCAAGTGTGGACCCGCGGAGGTACTGCGTTGGACGCTGGCCCGTCTTCTTGTCCTTGGCGACCTTCTGCTGGTCGTAGGCATCTGAGACGACGTTGAGTTCCAGTCGACGCATGGAAGGTCCGACCTGCTTCTTCCGCGAGGAGTCGATCCGACTTCCGACTCTCGGCTCGGTCAGTCGCTGAGCCTTCACAAGCGAAGCCAGGCGGACGCCCTTGCTCGCCTTGGCGATCTTCGTGAGCTGAGTCGTGCTGAGTCCACGCAGTTCTGTGGTTGACATGACCCCGGCCGCCTTCAGTGCCTTCACAGCTGCGGGGAGGACGCCCTCCTTCATCAGGAGGTCGATGTCCCCCTCGGGGATGTAGGTGCCCACTTCCTGCGCCTTCTTCCAAGCAGTGACGAGGAGCTGCGCCTGGACAGCGTTGCCCCCTGCGAGCTGGTGAAGGCGGGAGAAGTCCTTTCCGGGGTCGAAGCGTACCAGGTCGTTGATCCCGTTGACTCCACCACGGGCCAGTGCGTCCTTCGTCCGAAGGCCCACACCGATGGATTCGAGGTCGTCGGCCCAGTTGGCCGAGAACCGGGCCTTGGGGCCGAGACTTCCGCCTTGGACCTTCGTGTCCTCGTTGTGGTACTTGAAGGCCCGCTTCTCAGCCGCCTGACGGAGCTTCGAGAGGTGCCGCGAAGGAGCCATCCCCAAGGCGAGGGCTTCCGTGATGGACTCGAAGGGCGGGGAGCCGAGGGGGCGGAGCAGGGAGAGTGGCGCGTAGGTCTTCTCGACCTCCAGGTGCTTCTCCTCCACCATCTCCTTGGCCTTCACGATTGCCTCTTCCTGCGAGAGGCCGTGGTCCTCCATGAGCTTCCGCCACGTGTGGTCGAACAGCCCGGCTACCTCGTGGGCGTGGAGGGTCTCGGACAGCGTCTCCCGGAGGGTGTTCAAGTCAGAAGAAGCCTTCGGGTTGTCGGAGAGTCCACTCTCGTAGACCAGCTTCAAGGAGACTCCCAGACGCCCCACGGCATCCACATCTGCCATCCGCTCACTGACTTCCTCCTTGGCTCCGCGCCAGGGGCCACCAGACACTCCCCACCACGCCTTCGTGATGGCGAAGAGGATCGGGTTGAAGGTGTAGTAGAGGGTGAGATTCCCGGCCTGAGAGAGCTGCTGCCCTTGCACCAGGCCGCGGATGCGCTCGTTCACCCCGCGCAGGCCGCGGCCCAAAGTGCCCTTCTTCTCCTCCTGCTTGATGGTCCGAAGGAGCTTCTTCAACTCCTGCTCCAAGGCCTTCCGCTCCTTCTTGCCTCCGGGCAGGGGTGCAGGACCCGGCCGCCAACCGATGATCTCGATGCCCTCCTTGTCCTCCTTGTCGTAGAGGGGCTTCTCTTCGTCTCGGGCAAGCAGGTTCCTGATGTCCGCAACCCGGTCTCGGAGAGCCCCGATCTCTCCGGTCTCGTGCCTGCGCTCAGCCTGGGCCAAGTCTTCTCGAATCTTCTTGATCCCCTCCCGGATAGCAGGCTGCTCCGCCAGAATCGCAGCAGCCTCCGTGTTCTTCTGCTGAAACTCCTTCTCCAGCTTCCTGCGCAAGAGAGGCTCGACAGCCTTCTTGCTCCGGATCTGAAGACGGTGCGAGATGGTGGTCAGGTCGGAACGCAGCTTGGACAGGACGTCGTCCTGGGCGCGGAGGATCGCTTCGAGCTTGCTGGCGCGCTTCCGCGCCCTCTCCTGACTCTTCTCCTTCTCCCGGCCTCCGGCCTGCTTCCTCGTGAAAAGGTCAGCCAGCCCTTCCGGGGGACGACGACCCCCTGAAATGGTCACGAAGCCGAGGATGTTGTTCACCACGGTCAAGGCGTCCACCATCTGAGCACCGCCCATCACGGCGTAGAGGAACCAGAGGGCCTGGAGGCTCTGAATCCGCTTGAGCTGGGTGGACTCTTTCGTCTCGGGATCGACCGTACCGAAGCGGCCGAAGGTCTGCTCCAGGCGAGTGTCATAGTCGTTGTTGCTCTCTCCCGGCTGGCGCATGAGGAACAGCTTGGCGCTGGTCTCCGACAGCGTCGCCATGTCGAGAGTCCGAACGAGCTGGGCCGCCTGCTGCTTCTCCATGATCATCTGGAGGAAGACCTTCTCTCGCGACGCCTCGGAGCCCTGCCTCAGGCCCTGCTTCATCTTCTCCCGCTCAGCGGACCTCTTGGTGAGGCGGTTCAGCTCGTTCACCAGGGCATGACCCTGCCGGTGCTTCGCCTGGTCGAGAGTCTTGGCCAGGAGTGGCATCTGTGTCTGGAGCGCCTTCATCTCAGCGACCAGCTTCCTGGCCTCCTTCGCGTCCTTCGTCGACTCAGCTTTGATCCAGCACGTGGCTGCCTTGGCGCGAATCTCTTCGTTCTTCCTGACCAGGGACTGCACTTCGTCCACCAGCCTCTTGCCTGCGGGGGAGCTGGTGGACAGCGGAACCGCAGCGAGCCGGTTTGGCAACGACTTGTGGGCGCTCGCGAGGAGGTTGAGGCCTTCGAGACCGCCAATCAGCTTGGCCGTGCGCTCTTCGTTCACCACGGACAGGTCCGGAGTCCGGGCGATGCCTACTGCGGGCCGGATCACCTTGACCAGCCCTTCCAGGTTGATCTTCCCGCCGGAGTCCGCAGACGCGGTCGCAAAGGCTCGAAGGACATCTCCTTCCGGGTACTGGTCCCAGGCGTACTCCGGGACCCGCTGGAGGGTGTAGTTGATGTCCTGGAGCCAGCTCCCGAGCCATGCCAGGGAACGGAGAGCCTCGTCTCCGATCCGCTGCAACACGTCCAGGCGCATCTCTGGCCACTTGCTGGCGTCGTCGAGGAGCTTCCCGATCCGGTCGAGCTTGTAGCGGGTGTCTCCCACCACACCTCGAACAGCTCGGGCCATCTTGCCCACCCGCCGCTGCTCGTCCGTCTCACAGAGGGGCTCCCGGTAGCCGGCGGCCGTCTCGGTGATGGGACGGTAGAGCCGCTGCCAGGAGAAGAAGGGGCTGCTCGTGCGCTGCTTCCCCTTGTAGGGGGGCTGGAAATCCTTGGTCAGCTTGGCCGCATCAGCCGCCTTCTTGGCCGAGGCTGTGAAGATGACGTAGGCACCGTCCTTGTACTCAGGGAGGTCAGGAGTGCGGTCGGGAGGGAGCCGGTAGAACCAGGTCTCCTTGCTGATGCTCTGGGCACCGACAGGCTTCTGGCCCAGGTTCAAGGGGAGGCGTGGAGGCTTCTGACTCCGCTTGCCCTTCTTGATGCGGAGGGTGCGGATGTCAGGCGGGTACCCGGCCTCGAAGAGTTCCTTCTGGTGATGCGTGAAGGGAAGGAGGCCGCCGTAGAACTTGATCGGGTTCCCTTCCTCGTCCGTGCGGCGGGTCTTCGGGTTGTCCTCGTAGATGAACTCCTGACCCCGTTCCGTGAGACGGTCGAGACTCTTGCTGCGTGTGTAGGGACCGAGGTACTCCTTGACGGCCTCCATGTCGGAGAAGAAGTCCTGCTTTCTCGACCACTTACGCTTGTTGGCCGGAGTGAACACCCCAGAGGCTGCCTCCCAGATGGCCTGCTCGTCTTCCCGCGTCAAGGCGTGCCCGAGGTACCGCCCCTGCTGCGGCAGCGCGATGACGTAGATCGACCCGTCGATGGGGTTGCCGCACAGGTCGTTGTTGTACCACTTCCCGCTGCGGTTCTCCGGGAAGCGGGGAGGGTCGGGCAGCACCGTGAACCGCCCCCCGAAGGCCTCGTAGGTGGAGACGCGCTTGCCCTTGTAGCCTTCCTGCTTCTTCCTCCGAAGTGGAGCCCCGCCGGCCTCCTTGGGCTTCTTGCCCTTGTCCTTTGCGTCGGCCCGAGCCTTGGCTGCCTGCTTCTCAGCCTCTTCCTCGACCAGGTAGGCCTGAAGTCCGGCCTCATCGCCCACATCAAGGTAGCTCTTGAAGAACTCCAAGCGTTCGAGCTTCTCCGCCCGGTCCTCCAGCTTCTTCCGGAAGGACTGTTCTGCCTCTCGCGCCGCCCTCCGTGCCTCCCCAGCTTCCTTGGTCGCCGCAGCGGAAGGAGATTCTCCAAGCATCGAAGCCAGGGCAGCAGCCTTGAGG
>CALGIB010000096.1 GCA_937915955.1 uncultured Pseudomonadota bacterium | reverse complement strand
GGTACAGGTCCCGGTAGTTCGGGCCGCCCTGGTAGTTGAACACGCTGGCCTGACCCTCGAACTTGAAGATGCTGCCGTAGACGTTGGGCTTGCCCAGGATCACGCAGGCGTCGTTGACCAGGTAGCGGGTCGGGAAGTTGTCGGTGCCGTCGACCACCACGTCGTAGGGGGCCAGGATGCGCAGGGCGTTGTCCGAGGTCAGGGCCTCCTCGAAGACGTCCACCTGCACGTTGGGGTTGATGTCCGCGATGCGGTCTCGGGCCGAGGCCACCTTGGGATCGCCGACGCGGCCGGTGCCGTGGATGATCTGTCGCTGCAGGTTGCTGGCGTCCACGACGTCGAAGTCGACGATGCCGATGCGGCCCACGCCGGCGGCAGCGAGGTACATGAGCAGGGGGCTGCCGAGGCCACCGGTGCCGATGCAGAGCACCGCGCTGTCCTTGAGGCGCTGCTGGCCCTCCATGCCCACCTCGTCGAGGATGAGGTGCCGCGAGTAGCGGGCGATCTCCTCGCTGGTCAGGCTGCTCACGAGGCCCCTCCGGCGATGCTCGGCACGATCGTCAGCACCGCGCCCGGGTCCACCGCGGTGTCTTCGCGGTCCAGGAAGCGGATGTCCTCCTCGCCCAGGTAGACGTTCACGAAGCTGCGCAGGCGCCCGTCCTCGCTGCGGAGGTGCTTGGAGAGGCTCGGGTAGCGACCGGTCAGCGCGCGCAAGGCGCCGCCGACGGTGCTGGCCTCGACGACGACGCTGGCCTGCGCTTCGGTGTAGGCGCGCAGGGGCGTGGGGATGTGGATGGTGACGGACGTGGCCTCAGCCATGGGGTTCTCCCGAATCTGGATGTCTTCGGCGTCCATCGAGGTGCGGTCCTCGACCAGACGCCAGCTCAGGGTGTCCACCACGCGGCCCTCGTGGACCGCGGTGATGAGGTAGCTCATGTTGGGCAGCGCGTGCTCGCGATCGAAGTCGCTGTAGCGCGCCGGGTGGTCCGGGTGGCTGTGGTAATAGCCAAGGATCTCGAGGCCTTCGGCCTCCAGCGCCCGCTCGGCTCGCATCAGCGTCAGGCCCGAGACCTTGTAGCGATTGTGCGCGGCGTCCGCCCGCTCGTTGACCAGGGGATGCACCCTCTGGACGTGGTTCTCGGTCCGGTCGCCGGCGAGCAGCCCGACGACCTCGTGGGGGTAGCCCTCGACGGCGTGCGCGTGGAGGCGCTGCAGCTCCGCCCCATCCAGCGTCAGGCTCACGGGGCCTCCCAGACGTGCGGCTCGCTGAGGTAGCGGGCGCCGCCGTCCGGCAGCATCACGACGATCACGCCCTGCTCGAGGGTCGAGGCCACCCGCAGGGCCGCCCACACCGCCGCGCCGCTGGAGATGCCGGCCAGCAGCCCCTCCTCACGAGGGAGGCGCCGGACCAGCTCCAGGCTCTCCTCGGTGGGGGCGCCCAGCTCGAGATCGGCCAGATCGGGGTCGTAGATGGCGGGCACGATGGCGCTCTCCATGTGCTTGAGCCCCTCGAGCCCGTGGAAGGGCGAGTCCGGCTGCACGCTGACGAGCCGAACGCCGTGCGGCTTCAGGAAGCGCCCGGTGCCGGTGAAGGTGCCGCTGGTGCCCAGCGTTGCCACGAAGTGGGTGACCCGTCCCTGGGTCTGGGCCAGGATCTCCGGGCCGGTGGACTCGTAGTGGGCCCGCCAGTTGGCCTCGTTGCTGTACTGGTCCAGGTACAGGTAGCGATCGGTGTCCCGGGCCAGCTCACGGGCCCGCAGGATGGCGCCGTCGCTGCCCTCCAGGGGATCGGTCAGGACCAGCTCGACCCCGTAGGCGGCGAGCATGCGTTTGCGCTCGGCGTTGGCGTTCGACGGCAGGCACAGCGTCACCTCGACCCCAAGGCGGGCGGCCAGCCAGGCATAGGCGATGCCGGTGTTGCCGCTGCTCGCGTCCAGCAGGCGTCGACCGGGGCGCAGCTCCCCGGAGGCCATGGCCGCCTCGAGGATCCAGGCGGCGGCGCGGTCCTTGACCGATCCGCCGGGGTTGAACCACTCGCACTTGGCCCAGATCTCGACGCCCTCGGGCAGGTGCGCGGTCAGGCGGCGAAGGCGCACCAGCGGCGTGTCGCCGACGCGCTCCCGCAGCCCGGCGGCCCGCTCGTCGTGGTCCTGTTCTTCCTGCAGCATCCGGTCCCTCTCGCCTGGTCGCAAGGGATGATGCTGTCTCACCCGCTGGTGTTGCGGGAGACGAAGTCGACGGATTGTCCCAGAAACCGTCACTTGTCCTGGCTCAGCCGGCGCTCGCCGCCTGAACCGCCGCGAGGATGTCCGACGGCTCCGCCAGCCCGCCGACGCCGACATCCCCACATGCCAGCCGCTTCTCCACCGGCTCGACCACCGTGTAGCGATCCTGGGCCCGCAGCCACGCCAGGTTCCGGACCGTCGCCGGGTTGAACCACATCTCGGCGTTCATCGCCGGCGCGAGCACGCAAGGCGTGCCCCGACGGAGGGCCAGGAAGGTGGTCGACAGCGCGTCGTCGGCGATCCCCTGGGCCAGCCTGGCCAGGCTGTTCGCCGTGGCCGGGGCCAGGCAGGCGTGCGTGCACCACCTGGGCAGCTC
>CALGIB010000095.1 GCA_937915955.1 uncultured Pseudomonadota bacterium | reverse complement strand
GTCAACCGCCGCCAGGTCGAGTCCAGCAGCAACATCTGGATCATCGACGCCTACGCCCGCACGGTCCACCGCCGCGCCTACTTCGAGGCCGAAGGGCTGACGATCAAGGGAAAGTCCTCGGCCATCGCGCTGCCGGGCGCCGCGAACCCGGACATCCCGGACGCGCTGTACAAGGAGCCCAACATCTGGGGCACCGTCGCGCGCGCCGGCTACACCACCGAGCCGCTCGACATCACGATGGAGGGCGGCTTCGCCAGCGGCGACGAGAACATCGGCGACGAGAGCTTCACGGGCCGGCCCCTGCACGCGGACTACAACGTCGGCCTGCTCATCTACGAAGAGGTGATGGCCCGCGTCACCCGCCAGGTCTGGACCGAAGGGGCCGACGGGCTCTGGAGCAGGGGCGGCGTCTACAACAGCTGGTACGTCTACCCGAACTTCCGCAAGACCCTGCTGCCCGGCTGGAACCTGCACGGCGCCTTCCTGGTCGCCATCCCGCACAAGCCCGACGGCGCCATCATCCTGGACGGCGAGAACCTCAGCCCCATCTTGGGCTGGGAGGCCGACGCGGCGCTGAAGATCGACTTCCAGCAGCACATGAAGTTCAGCGTCGAGGGCGCTTACGCGCAGATGAGCGACCGCGTCCCCTGGGAAGCCCAGGGCCTGACCAAGGACGGCCGGGTCTGGACCACACAGACCCGCATCGCCTACGTCTTCTAGACGATGGTGATCTTCGTCGAGATCGTGGCCGGATTCCTGAGGGTGCTGGCCTGGATCTGCATCATCGACGCCCTGCTCAGCTGGTTCCAGGGGCCGGACCAGGTGCCGAGGAAGTACACCCGGATCGTCACCGAGCCGCTGTATGCTCCCATCCACGCCTTCGCTCGACCCGTCGTCGGTGGCATGGACCTGACGCCGCTCATCGTCATGATGGCCCTGAGCGCGCTCTCTCGCCTCCTCTACGGAGCCCTCGGATGACCTTCCTCGCGCTCCTGGTCGGCCTCGTGCACGCCGGCATCCACGAAGACCTCGCGACCGCCTCGAACAAGGACCTGACCGAGCCGCAGCGCATGGAGGCCTTCAATCGGCTCGTCCTGGACTTCCCGGCCAAGGCGCCCGAGCTGCGAGCCATCGCCTTCAACGACGACCACGACGCCCACCAGCGCTGGATCGTCGTGCGCGTCATGGGCCAGACCCACTCGTCCAAGGTGAGCGAGGACCTGATCAAGCTGACCAAGGACCCGATGCCGGCCATGCGCGCCGCCGCCGCCCGCGCGCTGGGCGACCTGGGGGCCAAGGACGCCTCGGACGTGCTGGGCGGGCTGCTCAAGGACGACGCGATGATCGTGCGCCAGGCCGCCGCAGACTCGCTGGGCCTGGTGCGCTCGCAGGACTCGGCGCGCTACCTGGAGGCCGCCCTCCAGGACAGCTCGAACTACTACAAGGGCAGCTCCCTCTGGGTCCGCAAGCACTACGTCGCCGCCCTGGGCGACATCGGCTCGGCGACCAGCATCCCGGCGCTGATCGCGTGCTTTGACGACAAGGACGCTGACGTGGTCGACGCCTCGCTGGTGGCGCTGCAGAAGATCGTCGGCTTCGACTTCGCCGAGGGCCGCAGTCAGTCCGAGCACATCGAGGCGTGGCGCCGCTGGTGGGCCAGCGAGAAGGGCTGACGCTCAGCGCTTCACGTTCAGCTTCATCACGCTCTTGCCGACGCCGATGGTGTCACCGCTTCGGAGCCGGGTCACGCCGACCTTGCGGCCGTTGTGGAAGGTCCCGTTGGTCGAGCCGAGGTCCCGCAAAAAGATCATCTCGCGGCCGAACAGCTCTATCACCGCGTGCCGGCGGCTGACCTCGGGGTCGGAGAGCGGGATCTCGCCCATGTTGCGGCCCACCGTGACGTTGCCCCGCGTGAAGCGGAAGACCTTGCCGGCGTCCTGGCCCGCGACGCACTCGGCGACCGCGATGATGCCCGGAGGGAGGCGCAGGTCCTGACCGATCACGTCCGCGGGGCTGGTGGTGCGGTCGCCGCTGCCCTTGAGCTCCACCAGCTCCTCGTCCAGCAGCCAGGCCAGCTCGAGTTGGTTGGCGAGGCCCCGCGCCTTGGCCCCGTCGTCGGGCTCCTCCTCGGTGGCGAGGAAGAGCACCATCCGCGTGCTGCCGACGGTGATCTCCGCGCCTGGGCGCAGCTGAACCTCGCGGATCAGGCGGCCGTCGACCAGGGTGCCGTTGGTCGAGCCCAGATCCCTGGCCACCCAGGCGCCGTCCTTGAACATGACCTGGAGGTGCCGCGAGCTGACCATCGCGTCTTCCAGCACCAAGTCGCCCTTGTTCCGCCCCACGAGGAGCGGAGCGTCGTCGGGGAGCGGGACGTTGAGGCCTTCCTTGGCCCCGGACACGATCTTCAGGAAGGCTCGGGCCATATTCTCAGCCGGTCTCCGCCCGGGTCACGCGCTGGGCCCGGTGGTACTGGTGGAAGCGGCCCGGCAGCTCACGCCCGAGGGCCTGCTCGATCCAGTGTCCGGCCTCGGCGGCGGCCTCGAGATCCACGCCGGTCTCGTAGCCCATCTCCTCGAGCATGAAGACCAGGTCCTCGGTGGCGAGGTTGCCGCTGGCGCCCGCCGCATAGGGGCAACCGCCGAGCCCGGCCACGGAGCTGTCGAAGCTGCGAACGCCGGACTCGAGTCCGGCGAGCACGTTGGCCAGCGCCGTACCCCGGGTGTCGTGCATGTGCAGCGAGAGGCGCTCCAGTGGGACGCCCTCGACCCTCATCGCGGCCAGGACCCGGCGGACGAGGGCCGGGTTGCCCATCCCGGTGGTGTCCCCGAGCGAGACCTGCTCCGCGCCGGCGGCCAGCAGCTCGGCGGCGAGTCCGGCGGCGCGGCTCGGGTCGATCTGGCCCTCGT
>CALGIB010000094.1 GCA_937915955.1 uncultured Pseudomonadota bacterium | reverse complement strand
ACAGCGGAAGGCCCCAGCGCCAGCCCTCCTGCCAGCGCATGTGCGCCAACAGGCCCAGCAGCCCAGGCACCGCGGCGACCAGCGCGTTGCGGTTGGCGACCCAGCAGGTCGGGAACCAGTGGGTCTCGTCGATGGCGAAGAGCGCGAGCGCGAGCAGCGCCACCGGAGCGCT
This sequence comes from uncultured Pseudomonadota bacterium, assembly GCA_937915955.1. Lineage (GTDB taxonomy): Bacteria > Myxococcota_A > UBA796 > UBA796 > CAJQPC01 > JAAESX01. The sequence continues at coordinate 2,175 of CALGIB010000094.1, read as the reverse complement.
CAGCGCGCGCCGGTAGAGCAGGTGTACGACACCGACCAGAGCCAGGTACCAGCCGAGCGAGTGCAGGTTGGGCCCCAGGCCGCTCTGCCCGAAGAGCAGGGCGTCCACGACGTGCAGCCCGCTGCTGAGCGGACGCAGGAAGATGATCCGCAGCTCGGGCAGCGTCCACCAGGGGACCAGCCCAGCCTCGAGCTCGCGGGGGTTGTTCGCCGCGCCGTCGAAGAAGTGGAAGACGTTGGGCCCCCCCCACGGGTCCTGCCAGCCTTCGAAGTAGATCGGCACCCGAGGTCCGGCGCCGCCCAGCCAGGCCTCGACGGCCGAGACGTGGAACCAGTCATCGAGCACCAGCGGGGTCCAGAGGCCGGGCCCAGCGACCAGCAGGCTGAGCGCCAGCGCGACCAGCAGCGGGTGCTGGCGGATCCAGCTCACGCCGCCACCACCGAGGCCACCTCGAGCATGCCTTCGACGACGCTCCGGGGCCGATAGCCCAGGTCCCGGGTCGCGGCGCTGTCGTCGAACTCGACCCAGAGCGGGACCGGGATGGGCAGGACGCGGCAGCTCGAGCCCAGCGCAGCGCCCAGAGCGGTCAGAGCCTCGAACGGTGATGTGCGCGGGCCAGCCACGTTGTAGGCCCGCCCGACGCTGATGGGGTCATCGAGGGCCCCACCGCAGGCGACGGCGACGTCGGCCGCGTGTACGTGGGGCAGGCCCATGGTCGGGGCCAGCGCCACCGAGCCGCCCAGCCTGGCGCGGTACTCGGCGGTCAGCTTGTGGTCCCGCCCGCCGTAGATGGGCCCCGGACGGAGCGCGGTCAGCTCCAGCCCCAGCTCCTCCGCCAGCTCCCACGCGCGCGCCTCGCCTCGCTGCTTGGACACGCTGTACTTCCAGTTGGTGGTCAGTCGGGACAGCCCCCAGCGCGCCACCTGCTCACGGACCTGCTCGTGATCCTCGGCTATCTTCGTCCAGAGGCGCACCCGGTACACCGCGATCGAGGACACCAGGATCACCCGGCGCACGCCTGCCCTCGAGGCCGCCCGGAGCTGGCGGGCGCAGCCCTCGACGTTGGCCTCCTCATAGGCGCGAAGCGGCGGGTCCTGGCCGCGCACGGACAAGGCCGCGTTGGCGACGACGGCGTCCGCGCCCCGAAAGGCCTCGACCAGGCTGTCCTCGTCCCCCAGCTCACCCACCTCGAGGCGCACCCCAAGGCCGGCAAGCCAGGCCCCCTTCGTCGGACTCCGCACCACCCCTCGGACCGCGGCGCCGCGAGCGAGCAGCTCCTCGCAGAGGTAGCCCCCGAGGAAGCCCGTAGCCCCAGTCACCGCGATGTCCTGGCCGGCCAGCTTCATCCTGGCAGCATATGCCCTCCTCATGCTCCTCCTCCTCCTCGCGTGCGGCATCGCTACCCACCCCGACCCCCTGGCGATGTGGACCACCGATCGGGCCGCTGCTCTCGCCCTGATCGCCGAGCTCCCCGTCCAGGAGCGGAACCTCGTCGTGCTTCAGCTCTCAGAGGCCCACCCAGGCCAGAGCCAGGAGCTCTGTGAGCTGGCCGAGGGCCTCCACGCCGAGCGCTGCGAGCGCATGAACGAGCGGCCCCACCTCTGGACGCCGGACACCGAGGAGCGCGCGCCCACACGCTGGGTCCTCCCGGCGGACGCCCACTGGGCCGAGGTCGAGGCGGACCCCGGCGAGTGCCAGGACAGCACCTGCCTGGCCGCGGAGGCCCAGAACCAGGCCAAGCTCGGGCTGCTGGACCTGGCGGCCGCGCGCTGCAACGCCGTGCCGGAGCTGCGCCTCCTCCGTGACTGCTACTTCCAGGCCGCCGAGAACCTGGGCCGGCTGTCCGAGGGCCTGATGCTCTGCAAGGGCACGGGTCCCCTGAGCGCGGAGTGCGCGGGCCACGTGATCCTGGCGATGCAGCCGAGCCACCACGCCAAGGTCATGGAGCAGATCGAAGCGGCCGAGCTGGGCGAGGCCGAGCAACACGTCCGAGCCCTGTGGTGGACCCACGAGGTCTACCGACTCGACCTGCACAACCTGCCCGCGGACCTGCCCACCGAGGCCCTCCCGCACGTGCACAACCGCGAGGCCCTGGGCGCCCGCCCGCTCGGCGAGCCTCGACCGAGCTGGACCCTGCTGCTCCCCTCGGAGAAGGAGCTGTCCCGGGTCCAGCTC
>CALGIB010000093.1 GCA_937915955.1 uncultured Pseudomonadota bacterium | reverse complement strand
CCACGAAGACCGTGTGCTCCTCCAGGCCGGGCACGACGCCGTGCAGGGCCTCGACCATGGCGGTCTCCCAGCGCTCGGCGGGATCGAGCAGCTGGATGTCGGTCGTGGGCGCCACCGCGCAGGCGGTCAGGAGCTGATGCCCCGGGGGCGCCAGGCTGGGGTCGAAGTTGCTGGGGATGGGGCAGTAGAAGGGCACGCACTGCGGGATGCGGCCCTCGGCCACGTCCTGGAACAGGCCCTTGAGCTGGTCCAGGCTCATCGAGAACAGGTCCTGGTCCTGGCCCACGCCGCCCACGATGGCGCCGGCCTTCACCAGCTGGCGGTCTACGGCGAACTTGGCCTGGACGGCGATGTAGCTGCCCTTGATCGCGCGCGCTTTGTCGACCCAGGCCTGGGGCGCGGCGCCGGGCTCGAGCAGGTGCAGCGCGGTCGTGCGCAGGCTCGAGGTGGAGATCACGCGCTCGCCGGGCAGCTCCTCGCCGGTGCTCAGGCGCACGCCCGTGACCCGGCCGTCCTCGACCAGGATGCGCTCCACGCCGGCGCCGGTGCGGACCTCGGCCCCGTGCTGCTGGGCGATGCGGACGAAGGTCCCGGGCACCGCCTGGCTGCCGCCGATGGGGTAGCTCAGGTGGTTGTCGCGCAGCATGCGCTGGAAGCACCAGATGGCCTCGCCGGCGCTGGCCTCCCAGTAGGGCACCACGAAGTAGAGCCCCAGCAGGAAGCCGAAGAGCCCCGCCACGCCGTCGTGCAGGCCGAAGGGCTCCAGGAAGTCCTGGACCGTGACCTCGTCCAGCTGGCGCACGCGATCGTCCGGCATGGCCAGCACGCAAGCGAACAGGCGGCCGGCCTTGGCGGCCTCGGACGGGGACAGGCCCATGGCGCGGACCAGCTCCCAGGCGAAGCCGGGCATCCGCGCGGCGCTGGCGGGCACCGCGATGGGGTCCAGCATCCCGTGGACACCGCGGACCCGCAGCTCGGCGATGTCGCGTGTGCGCTTGAAGGTGATGGCCTGGGGCTGCCCCACCCGACGCAGCAGGTCGCCGAGGGGCCCGTGGGGACCGCGGCTGAACATATGGGTGCCCACGTCCAGCTGGAAGCCGCGCTTGCTGTACTGGGCGCAGCTGCCGCCCAGCGAGCGGTTCTTCTCGACCAGGGTGACGGGGAGGCCCGCGTGCGCCAGGGTCAGGGTCGCCGCCGCGCCGCCCAGGCCCGAGCCGATGACGATGGTTCGAGGTGTGGTCACGGCGGGACTCTACCCGCCGGAGACCTCTTCGCTCAGGGAGCTGAGGCGACCGGCCAGCTCACGGCAGAGCCCCTGCATGACGCCGATGCCCAGCTCCGGGCGAGTGTCCAGCAGCTCCTGCAGGTGTCGCCGGTGCAGCGAGGCCACGCGCGAGTCCTGCGAGGCCAGCACGGTGGCGCTGCGACGCCCGTCCAGGACCAGGGCGATCTCGCCCAGGTGGCGGCCCGGGCCCAGCCTCGTGAGCTCCCGACCCCCGCGGCTGACGACCAGCTCCCCGGTCAGCACCAGGTAGAGCCGCTGGCCGGGATCACCCTCGGCGAAGAGCTGCTCGCCTCGGGCCAGGTCACGCTCGAGCAGGTAGGGCGCCATGCGCTGGCGGGTCTCGTCGTCGAGATCGCGGAACAGCGGGCTGACCTGCAGCGTCCGGTCCAGCGTCGACTCTGCAAGATCGCACGCGGCCCGGTCGCGCAGGACCACGGCGCCGAGCTCGCCCGGCTCGCCTCGGCGCCGCGCGGTCTCCAGCAAGGTGCGGGCGGTCTCGGTGGGATCGGCCAGCGGCTCGATGGGCGGCGGAGCGCTGCAGAGCACGCCCGGGGAGCCGATCAGCAGGGTGCTGCCGGCGTTGAAGGTCAGGCTCAGCAGGTCCGGCACGCAGGTCGGCAGGCGCCCCAGCGGCTGACGCCGGAGCCGCCTGAGCGCGGCGCCTGGGTCGTCCAGAGCGGGGTCGGGGGCCAGGCGCCGGGTGCTCTTTTCGCTGGCGAAGATCGCCTCGCCGCCGCCGGCGTGCGCCAGGAGCAGTTGATCGCCGACGTGCAGGGCCAGGATCAGGTGGCCCTCGCGGGGGGCGCCGGCTTCGTGCGCTTCGCGATGGGCCCGCTCGGCGGCCACCTCGAAGACCTCACGGAGCAGGCTGGCCGCGCTGGGGCCGTCCCCCTTGGCCGCGGCGGCCTGGAGCTGCCCCGCCTTGTCCAGGAGCGCCTGCCGGGCGGAGCGGGCGGACCAGGCCGCGCCCGGGCCGGTGCCGCTGGCCAGGG
>CALGIB010000092.1 GCA_937915955.1 uncultured Pseudomonadota bacterium | reverse complement strand
CCGAGGAGCCCAGGGTGCTGGAAATGGTGCTGCACCTCGCAGAGACCGATGCGGTGTACGAGACGCTGCTGGCCCGCCTGGAAGGCAGCTTGGCTCCGCCCATCCCCGAGGAGGCGTGCGAGGACGTGGCCGGTAAACTGGCCGGCTGGTGTTGCGAAGACAACGGGCTGCGTGGGCGAGCCCTGGCCGCGTTCTTGGCCGCCGACCGGCATGCCGCGGCGCTGAGGCTCGTGCTCGATCGCGGCTCGGCGAGCGAGCGGGTCAGCGGCGTGGCCCTGACGTCGGCTGCGGGTCAGATGGACGAAATGCTTGCACGTCTCGCCGGATTCACGTTGGCCTCAGAAGACGGCGGGGACCCGCTCATCGCCGCCTCGGCGAGCCTGTTCACGCTCTCCGAGGTGATCCGCCGGGCCTTCCGAGCCGGAGCGGCCGAGATCGACGCGAGCTGGGAGGAGCAGGCCGACCTGGCGCGCGCCCTCGGACTGACGGATCCGTCGATCGTTGTCCCCGAAACGACCCGTCCCGCTCCTCCTGTCACGCCCGTCGGCCCGCCCGGCCGCCAGCCGTTGCCGCCCAGCGATCGCGCGAGTTGGATCTCGCTTCTGAAGCACGATGTCCCGGCATTCAACGCGCATCATCGCGACCTCCCGCTGCACAGCCGGCCGGACCTGCGCGGCGCCGACCTCCGGGGATTGGATCTGTCGACGGCGAGTCTCCGCCACTGCGATTTGACCGATGCCGACCTCAGCGGGTGCGTCGCGCCCGCGCTCTGTCTGCAGAGCTGTCGTCTGGTCGGCACACGCCTGACCGATGTCACCTGGGTGCGCCCGGACGACCGGGAGGCGGTCCACCAGATCCAGCTCATCCTCGAGTCTCCGGAGGCCTTCAACGACTACAGAAAGGCGGTCGAGCCGGTCCTGCTCACCAGCGTGGACTTCAGCGACGTGGTGCTCGGGCCCGTGGACTTTCGGCACATGGACCTACTGCTGGCCAACCTCGAGGGCGCGGATTTGACCCGGTGTTGCCTCTGGGGGCTGAGGTCGAACTGCGCCCGCTTGAAAGGCGCCGAGCTCGCAAACGCGCACCTGTACCTCACCAGTCTGGAGGAGGCCGACCTCTCGAACGCCGACCTGACGGGCTGCCGAATCGAGGCCGTCAAGCTCGGAAAGGCCCTGGCGCAGGCAACGGCGTTTCCGGACACGGCCTGGGACACCGCGTTCATGGATGAAGCGATGGCGGTCGAGGCTGACTTCTCGCGTTGCACGATGCTGGATGTCAGCCTGACCAGCTCCGACCTGAGGCAGGCGGTGTTCCGCGGCGCCAAACTGGACGAATGCGACTTCTCTTTTTCGAGCCTCATCGACGCCGACTTCCGCGACGCGAGGCTGACGCGCTGCAACTTCATGGACGCCGACGTCGCCGGCGCGAACTTCGAGGGCGCCACGATGGATCCCGCCACCCTGGATCTGGCGTTCAACGCCGATGGATGAGACGGACGCTCGGATCGGGTCACCCAGGCGCTTCCCCACAAATGGAGGACCGAGCCCTCGCCCCGATGCGATTCGCTCTGCGCCGCGCAAGCACGCCGGACGTACTCTAATACTTCCAAGTGCTTGCGCGGCGCAGAGCGGGACGTACCGGGGATGAGGATGAAGCGTCCGGGATTTGTGGGGATGCTCCTAGGCGCAGTCCCAGTAGTAGAGCATGTTGTCGAAGCGCCTCGCGGCCAGGTCATCGGGGTGGATGAAGAAGTGCGCCAGCCCCCCGTCCCCGAACATGAGGTCCCATGGAGCGTAGGAATCGAGCTGAACGAGCTGCACGTAGTCTGCGGTCTCGCCGCGACGCGGCTCACCCTGGACGAAGCTCGCGTAGCCACCCAGCCGGTGATAGCCACCGTACCCGCGTGGGTTGCACCACCGCTTCTCGAAGGCCTGTAGCGCCTTGGGTTTCAGGGACGCGGCACCCGGCACCAGGCGAGCGAAGCGGGCATCCATCGGGATCGCCGGCTGGATCTCCAGATCGAACGCGATCTGTGCGGGCTTGGCCACCAACGGCTTCTGCCGCGCACCTTCCGCCAGGCACCGCTGCTCGAATGGAGCCGCGTCGACCACCGGCTGCCCGGGATCCACTTCGTCAACCCAAACAGCGGCGTACTCGCTGCGCGCGCCCCCGAAGCCGAGCCCCAGCGTGTGGTCGTTCGGCACGAAGAGCAGCAGCATCCCCCGTGCGGGGAAGCCGTCGGGGGACGGGCAGTCGTCAAAGTTCAGCTGCAGCAGGAAGTGCATCGGCACCCCTTTGCGATCGCAGGGCCAGGTCAGACCCGCCAGGAGGAAGGGAGGGCCGCCGATCCGGCTGAGGTGCGGGCCAGAGGTGCTGGTGTCCCGCAGGGCGCACGTGGCGAGCAAGGAGTCGTCGAGCTGGGACTTCACCGACTGCATCGCCTTGCGATACTTCGGCAGGACGTGCTCGCGGAATCCGGGGCGGAGGATCCACGGCGCCAACATCCCACTCTTGGTGAAGCTCCTGAACTGGCTCGCGGTCTGGGCCAACTTGTGTCGCAGGAACCAACGCAGGACCCCTTCCTCGTTCCCCAGCGCGACCGCGAGCCGAACACCGGTCGACAGGATGCGCCAGCCCGGGTCCTTGCTCTTCTTGGAGGGCAGCGCGTCCCACGCCTGGTCGAGGTAGGTCAGGCGCTCGGCGGGATCGGCAGTCGCCTGCGCCAGCCGGTCGAACACCCTGGCCCGGTTGAGGCCCTTGACACCCGACTCGGCAGCCAGCGCGGAAAGCTCGGCCACGTCGGAGCTGCCGTGGCCCGCCAGCGCCTTCTCCAGCCGCCCGGCCACCGACGGCGGCCTGCTCTTCTCCTCTTTCTCCTTTTTCGTCTTCTCGACCTTCCCCGGCGCCAGTGTCGAGAACGCACGCAGCCGCTCTTCGTCGTCCTCCAGGTGGGGGAGGAGCCGGTCCAGGGCCCGACCGGCGGCGGCGGCGTCATCCGCTCGGAGTCGCGTGAACGCGGAGACCAGTGCGTCCGGTGCGGCGCGCGCCAGACAGACTCGCAGCCCCTGCTCGGCCTGGCCCGGGTCCGCCATGCCCAGTCCGGCGGCGCACGCGTACAGCCCATCGGGAATGGCGCGGAGCCGCTTCATCCCTGCCGCAAACTCGTCCTGCAGCCTGTAGTACTCACCCTGGGCCCTCGAGCGTTGCTCATCACTGGCACCGATCGGAACGTGGCTGTCGACACAGTCCTGGTGGGCGTGCAGCCATCTGCGGCAGAAGGCGACGACGGACGCCGTCTGTGGATGGACCAGCACGTCTGCGATCGCGTCGATCCGATCCTGCGACCGAGGCGACTCGAATCGGGAGATGCCCGCTGATGTTCCCGGGTGGGACCGGGTGGATTCGACCCCAGAGTCGTCCGCGGAGGCCTCTGGTTCGACAGCCGGGCGCGCGCGCAAGAGCGCCTGGATCTCCGGTTTGCCGGCTGCCCACGCGTGAGCATCCGCCCCGTTGTCGTCCTTGCGATCCGGATCCGCTCCGGCAGCCAACAACGCTTCA
>CALGIB010000091.1 GCA_937915955.1 uncultured Pseudomonadota bacterium | reverse complement strand
CTCGGACGACGACGCTCTGACCCAGGCCCGCCAGCTCAGCGAGGCGGTGACCAGCTCGCTGACCGAGGAGCAGGCCCTCCAGGCCGAGATCGGCATCTACGCCACCGCCGGGCTGCTGAGCGAGGCCCTCTGGCTGAGCGACGCGGCGCTCGCGACCCGCCCCCAGGATTCCGAGCTGCTGGCCCTGAGCCAGGAGCTCGAGCGCCGCGCCGGGCTCCGTTGAGCGCTCCCGAGGCGAGCCGCCCCTGGTGGCGCCGCGCCTCGCCGGACGAGGAGTGCCAGGAGCCTGGCTCCCACCTGGTCCGGGCGATGGCCTACGAGACGATGGTCGTCGCGGCCACGGCGATCGCGGCCGCGGTGCTGCTGTTCGTCCTGTCCCGGGGCCAGTTCGAGGACCTGTACGTGGCTCTGCGAGGGCCGGCTCCCGCCAGCGGCCAGGTCACCCTCGTCACCATCGGCGACGAAGCGCTCTACCTCTACGACCCGGCGGATCCTCGCCCCGAGGTCACCCCGCGCCCGCTGCTGGCCTCGCTCGTGCGCTTCCTGGACGCGGCCGGGGCCGAGGTCGTCGTGCTGGACGTGCTGCTCGACCAGGCCGCCCCGGGAGACGCCGCCCTGGTCCAGGCCGCCGCGGACTTCCCCGGCGTCGTCGTCGGCGCCGAGCGCTTCGTCTCCAGCGAGCCGTCCTCGGGCCTCGACTTCCTGCCCGGCCTGCACCCCGTCTTTGGTGAGCACATCGTCGGCGGCTTCGCCAACCTCCAGATCGAGCAGCCCTGGCTCTTCTCCGAGGCCCAGCTCGTGCGCTCGACCCCGCTGCTCCATCAGGTGTCCCGGGCGCGCATGAGCGGGGCGTTCCCAGGCAACCTGGTCGGCGCTGAGCAGGACGAGAGCTGGCAGGCCGCCTCGATGGCGCTGGTCGCGGCCACGGCCAAGGCAGGCGGGCCGCTCGGTCAGCTGCACCAGCCCGGCGTGCAGGCCGCCGACCTGGGACTGCCTCGGACCCCCGTTCCCCTCGCCGAGCGCCTGGTCATCAACTTCCGCGGCCCCGAGGGCGCCGATCCCATCCCGACGGTGCGGGCCGCCTCGATCCTGCGCGCTATGGCACAGGTCGAGCTGGCCCGCAGCCTGGACATCGAGATGCAGGTCAGCGTGCCCGAGGAGCTGCGCCAGGCCCTGCAGGGCCGCGTGGTCGTGGTCGGCCGCGTCGACGGCGTGGGCGAGCGCGGCGCCGACCGCTTCGTGACGCCCTACTCCTGGCCCCTGCTCGCCGAGCACGACATGGCCGGCGTGCGCGTCCAGGCGCAGATCATCGACACGCTGCTGTCGGGGCGCCACATGCGCTCGGTCTCGGGCTGGCCGATGTGGCTGGTCGGGCTGGGCCTGGCCGTGGGCGTCGTCTTGTCCCGCCGCCAGCTCCGGGACGACCTGCACGCGCTGGCGACCCTCACGCTGGCCCTGGTCCTCTGCGGCCTGGGCACCCTGACCTTCAAGCTCACCGACGGCCTGGCCCTGGATCTCGGGCCCCCGCTGGCTGGACTGCTGCTGACCCTGGTCGGCGTGCACGTCTGGGTCTGGGCCGTCGACGAGGCTGGACGCACATGAAGCACCTCATCCTCGCGCTCTCGCTGCTCTTCACGGCGCTGCTTCCGGCCCGAGCCCAGGCCGGCACGGTCGCGGTGCTCTACTTCGAGAACGGGGCCAACCCCGAGCTGGAGATGCTCAAGGTCGGCCTGGCCCAGATGCTGATCACCGACCTGCAGGGCACCCAGGGCCTGACCATCGTCGAGCGCGCGCAGCTCCAGGCCATCCTCGACGAGCTCGAGCTGGGCCACTCGGGCAAGGTCGACGAGGCCACTGCGGCCCAGGTCGGCAAGCTCCTGGGTGCCGAGTACATGGTCATGGGCAGCTACTTCGAGGTCGCCGGCATGCTGCGCATCGACGCCCGCGTGGTGCGCGTCGAGACCGGGGAGATCGTGCACGCCAAGGGCGTCAACGGAGGCACCTCGGAGCTCTGGACGCTGGAGAAGGACATCGCCGAGGACCTGGCCCCGGTGCTGGCCGAGCGCACCCGCAAGACGCGGGACGAGGCCTCGACGGGCTCCGAGACGCCGGTCGAGATCGTGCGCTCACCGCCCGCCCTGATGGAGCCCGACCAGGAGGCCTTGCAGGCCGCCTTGAGCTTCAGCGAGGGGCTGATCTTCCTGGACAAGAAGGACGCGCCGCGGGCCCGCGAGGCCTTCGAGAAGGCGGTCGCCGACGACCCCGCGCTGCAGTCCGCCGCCCAGGGCGCCCTGGCCAGCCTCGACCTGTGATCTGGTTGTTGGCGCTGATCAGCGCAACCACCCCCGAGCAGGCCGGAGCCCAGGCCTTCGAGCAGGGCGACTACGCCCAGGCGCTGGTGCAGTGGTCGGTGGCCCTGGATCAGGCCCGCGAGGCGGGGGACCAGCCGGCGCAGGATGACCTGCTGCTGCGGCTCTCGTCCAGCTACCGCCACCTGGGTCGCCTGGAAGAGGCCGAGGCCACCCTGGGGCTGGTCCAGGGCAGCCCGGCCCGCGTCGACATCGGCCGCGGTCTGATCGAGCTCGATGAGGGTCAGCTGCGCCGGGCCGAGCGGAGCTTCGCCCAGGCCTTCGAGGCCGCGCAGGCGGGCAAGGACGCGAGCACCGCCGCGGACGCCGCGCTGGACCTGGGCCTGGCCCGGCTGCATCAGGGTGGGCTCGAGGAGGCTGCCAGGGCCTTCGTCGGGGCCGAGTCCCTGTTCCGGGTGCTCGGGGACCCGGTCGGACAGGCCGACGCCCTGACCAACCTGGGCATCGCCGAGCGCCGCGCCGCGAACCTGGGTCAGGCCCAGGCCCACCTCGAGCAGGCGGTGCAGCTGTACCGGGGCGCCGACCACCGGGCGGGCGAGGCCGACGCGCTGACCAACCTGGGGCTGGTGCTCCAGCAACAAGGGCGCGACGAGCAGGCCGCCGAGCTCTACGGGGCCGCGCTGAGCACCGCTCGGACGCGGAAGGACCTGGCTCGTCAGGGCATCCTCCTGCAGAACCTCGCCACCCTGGACCAGGCCGCGGGCCGGCTGGACGCGGCCGAGGAGCGCTACCTGCTGGCTCAGCAGGCCTACCTCGCCTCGGGTCACGAGCGCGAGGCCGCCTCGGTCGCCGTGGACCGGGCCACGCTGCGCGGCGACGGCCAGGAGATGCGGCGGGCGGCCTCGGCGGCCAGGGACGCGGGGGC
>CALGIB010000090.1 GCA_937915955.1 uncultured Pseudomonadota bacterium | reverse complement strand
GGGCCCCGTCCTCGGCGCCCCCGTCCTGGAAGGCGGTCTCGGTCAGCCCGAGCGTCGCGCAGACGCTGGGAGGGGCCTCGGAGTCGACCGTGTCCACCGGCGGCGAGTCGTCCGTGGCGGGCTTGTCCGAGGGCGGATCGCCCGTGCACGCGAGCGCGAGGAGGAGGGTCATGGCGGCTCCAGCCAGTCAGGGGAGCAGCACGGTAGCGCAGCCGAGGCCGGACTCGTGTCAGGGCGACGTCGACGGCCGAGAGCCTGCCTCAGCCGTCCATTTCCGCCTGGACCCGCTTCATCGCCGGGGTGACGTGGGTGGCACAGGTGGCGCAGCTGCTGGCCTCGCACTCGGGCCGATGGCGGGTGCGCACGGTCACCACCGGGATGGGCGACTCGCGCAGCACGGTCTCGGCCACCGATCCCAGGACCAGGCGGGCCAGACCGCGGCGACCGTGGGTGCCCATCACCAGCATGTCCGCGTCGAACTGCCGCACGCCCAGCAGGATCCGCTCCGCCGCCTCGCCGTGCACGACGCGGGTGGTCACGCTCACGCCGGCCTGCTGCGCCAGGGCCGCGTAGCCACGGAGGCGGTCCTGGGCCTCCTGATCGAGCAGCTCCTGGCTGGTGCGCTGCTCACCGTCGGCGTCGAACTCGAGGCCGCCGAGGCCCTCGGGCGGGTCGGTGACGTGCAGCAGGGTCAGGCGCGCGTCCAGGCTCCGAGCCAGGCTCGAGGCCTGCTCGACGAGGCCGTGGGTGCAGTCGCCAAAGTCGATGGGGACGAGGATGTGTTGGGTGGTCACGGGGGCCCTCCGGCGGCGATCTCCAGCGCTGCAAGCCACGGGCCAGGGCCAGGGCTGGCTGCCCGGGTCCGAGGTGGGATAGTCCCCGCCGATGGACGGCATCCTGGTCAGTCAGACCCTGCGGCAGATGGTCGAAGACGGACAGATCCAGGCCCTGCGCCCGGTGACCCCCGAGCAGCTGCAGCCCAGCTCACTGGACCTGCGCCTCGGCGCCAGGATCTGGCAGCTCCAGTGCAGCTTCCTGCCGGGCGGACAGGGCATCGAGCGCAAGCTGGGGCGCCTGGCCACGGCCAGCTGGCGCCTGAACCGCCACGAGCCCACGGTGCTGCACCGCGGCGGCGTCTACCTGGCCGAGGTCGAGGAGGTGCTTGAGCTGCCCGAGCAGGTCTGGGGCCGCGGCAACCCCAAGAGCAGCACCGGACGCCTCGACATCTTCGTGCGCCTGCTGACCGAACACGGGCACGCCTTCGACACCGTGCCGGCGGGCTACCACGGGCGCCTGTTCCTGGAGATCACGCCGCAGAGCTTCCACGTCTCCGTGCGACGAGGTGACTGCCTGGGTCAGCTGCGCCTGGCCCGCGGTCGCCCCAGCGTGCCGGTCGACGAGCTGCGACGGCTGCAAGAGGACGACCCTCTCTGCGTGTGGTCGGACGGCTCCCCCGCTCCGGTGACCGAGGATCTGCCCGCTGGCGTCCTGCTGGCCGTGGATCTCGAGAGCCGCGACGGGGGGCCGGTGGGCTACCTCGCCCGGCGACACATGCCGCCCGTGGATCTGGCCCGACGCAACCTGGACGTCAGCCGCTACTGGACGCCGCTGATGGGCGCGGGCGAGGAAGGCCACGTGCTCGAGCCCGAGCAGTTCTACATCTTCGCGACGCGCGAGCGCCTGCGCATCCCGCCGGGCTTGTGCGCGGAGCTGGTGGCCTTCGACGCCACCAAGGGAGAGCTGCGCACCCACTACGCCGGCTTCATCGACTCGGGCTTCGGCTGGTCCGAGCACGCACCCCGCACAGGGGCCCGCCTGGTGCTCGAGATCCGGACCCACGACGTGCCCTTCCTGCTCGAGCACGGGCAGCTGCTGTTCCGCGTCGAGTTCATGCGCAACGAGGCCGTGCCCGACCTGCTCTACGGCGCCAGCGGCAGCAACTACCAGATGCAGGGCCTGAAGCTGGCCAAGCAGTTCGGCTGAGTCCCGAGCCGCCTGAGCGATTTCGCCCAGCCCGATGTGTCCCGACACCCGAGGGGGTCCAGCTGCCCGAGCACCACTACGACCCCTACCCCAGGCTGGCGCCCTTCTACGACGCCATGGCCCGGGCCATGCTGCTGCCCTTCGGCGGTGAGCGACGGGTGCGCTCGGCGGCCCTGAGCGCGCTGGGGATCTCCCGCGGCACCCGGGTGACGGAGCTCGGCTGCGGCACGGGCTCGAACACCCGCCTGCTGGTCGACCTCGGCGCCCAGGTCACCGCCATCGACCTGAGCGAGCCGATGCTGAAGCGGGCTCGCTCCAAGGTGCCCGGCGCGCGCTTCCTGAGGCACGACATCCTGAGCTACCGAGGTCCGCCGGCCGAGCGCGTCCTGCTGGCCTTCGTGCTGCACGAGATGGACGCCGGCGTGCGCGCCCGGGCCCTGGAGGCGGCCCGGGAGAACCTGGCCCCCGGGGGCCTTCTGGGCGTGCTGGACTTCTCGGCGGGGGCACCCTTCCCCGTGGACCCCGTGTTCCGGGCCTACCTTCGGGTGGCCGAGCCGGAGCTGGCTCGTGAGGTGCTGGCCGGCCTGCCCGCAGAGCTGGCGCAGGCGGGCTTCCGGGTCGAGCGCCGGCGTGCCCTCTGCCTGTCCACCGCGCAGGTGCTGGTGGCCTCGTGCTGAGCCTGCTCCCCCTCGCCTTGGCCCAGGACCTCGCCCCGGACGAGCCGACCGACAAGGCCGAGCGCCCCGTCGCCGCCTACGCCGTGCCCCTGCTTAGCTACGACAGCAACCTGCTGTTCGGCTACGGCGCCTACGGACAGGCCGTCATCATCGACCCCAGCGGACAGGAGCCATACCGCGCCTCGGTGGACATGCAGCTTTATTGGACCACCGGCGGCTACCGGAACCACTACCTGCGCATGGACCTGCCCGCCCTGGCCGGCAGCCGCTTCCGCGTGGGGCTGGAGGGACGCCGGGTGCTCTGGTCGAGGGCGCCGTACATGGGCATCGGCGGTGTGGCGCCGCTGACCGAGGGCGTGGCGGACGAGTACTACCTGTACGCCCAGGAGCGACACTTCCTGCGCGCCAGCCTGCGCACGACGTTGAGCGAGCGCGTCGAGCTGCTGACCCTGTTCGACATCCGAAAGGAGGTCGTCGAGCCCTACGCCGACAGCCTGCTGCTGGAGCAGAGGCCCACCGGGCTCGAGGGCGGCCGCTACGCCTGGGCGGCCCTGGGCGTGATCGTCGAGGAGA
>CALGIB010000089.1 GCA_937915955.1 uncultured Pseudomonadota bacterium | reverse complement strand
CGCTGGCCTGGGCGGCGGCGACCCTCGCCAGCAGCTCTCCGAGAGGCTCCATCCCGCCAGTCTACGCCGCGGAGATCACTTCGCCTTGTCAGCCAGCTCCGCGGCCCACTCCGCGTCGGTTGGCACCCGCTGAAGCTGCGTGACGTAGAAGGCCAGGGCCCCCTCTCCCGCCATCGTGCAGCTGCCGCCCAGCTCGATGTCGCCCTGGGCCAGGGACTCGTTCTGCTCCAGGCAGGGCGCGCTGCCGCTGCCGTGCCAGTCCAGCTTGAGGCGCGGGCTGAGCTTCACGTCCTGGACGTCCGGCCCCATGTCGAGCACGAACAGGCCCAGGTAGGCGTCCTCGGCGAAGAGGTCCTCGTCGACGGTGCCCAGGCCCTTGCCCAAGACGGTCTCGAGCTTGCCGTCGCGGATGTCGACCGTCTGGATCTCCTCCCAGCTCGGGTTGCGATCCAGCTGGGAGGTGTAGAGCGTGAAGCGCAGCTTGACCTTCTTGCGGTCCACGCGCTGGCGGCGGTGCTCGACCGTCGCGGTGAGCTTCAGCTGGAGCTTGGGGACGCGCCCGGCGAGCGCGGGCAGCGGCGCGAGGGTCAGGGCAGCGGAGGCGAGGAGGAAGCGGCGTCGGTCCATGGGGGCATGTCTACCAGACTCAGCGCGCGGAGCGGCGAGGAGGCTGGATCTCGACCCCGGCGACCTCGCCCAGCCGCGCGGCGACCGCGACCTTGTCCCGCGGCGTCGCCTCACGGATCAGCGCCCCCGCCTGCTGCCGTGCCGCGATGGCCAGGCTCTCGGCGCCCTCGATTCGACCCCGCTCCTTGAGCAGCCTGGCCGCCTCCCAGAGCGTCCGGACCGCGTCGGGGGCGTCCAGCAGCGGGCGGGACAGCAGCTCGCTCAGGCGCAGGCCGGAGCGCTCGACCTCGGCCACGTCCTCGTCCAGCAACGCCGCGCCCAGCTCGATGGCCAGCGCGTCCCTCGCCACGACCCCCGGGGCCCCCGCGATGCGGGCCAGGGCCTGACGAGCCAGCCGCTGCTCGCCCAGGGCCAGCCAGGCTCGGGCCTCGGCCACAACGAGCATGTCCGAGGCCAGGCGCCCGAGATCGCCGCCCAGGGCTCGACGGGTCTCCTGGATCACCTGGATGGCGGCCAGCGAGCGCCCCTCGACCCGGTGGCGCTCAGCGCGCGTGTAGGCATCCAGGGCCTCGATGCGCGGCTCGGCCATGAGCAGCACCTCGTCGGCCACCCAGCCCTCGTCGTCCATGCCCGTGACGATGTCCATCCAGCGCAGGCTCAGCCGACACCAGGTCTGCCCCAGGGGGCTGCCGACCCGCTCCTCGAAGCCGAGCACCCGCTGGACCTGCTCCCGGCTCCCGAAGAACTGACCGGCCGCTGCGCATCGCCAGAGCCCCGAGAAGAGCTGCCAGCCGTCGGTGGCGTAGCCGCCCAGCCGGAGCGGCAGCAGGTTCCAGCCGGCCACCACGAGGTTGAACCAGAAGGCGTACTCGAGGATGGGCAGCATCGAGGCCAGCGGCCAGAGCACCAGCGCGAGCACCCCCTGGGCCAGCAGGCCCCCCGAGTGGTAGAGCCACCGCCGCTCCGGGACCGGGTCGACCGGGATCGCCACGCACAGGCCGCCCGAGAAGATCCAGCGCCCCAGGTAGACCACGGCGCCGCTGGAGTGATGCCACCGCACCAGGGGCTTGCCGTGTCCTACGCCGAAGCTGGTGACCCGGTAGCCGGCCGGTCGGGCGGCCAGCGCGTGCCCGGTCTCGTGCAGCACGGCGATGAGCGGCACCGAGAGGAGCCAGGATCCAAGCCGAAGGAGCTCTTCCGGTGCCATCGGCTGCATCGACCTCAGCATAGCCGCCGAGGTTCCATGCGGCTAGGAACCTTGTCCTGGAGGTGCGCATGAGCTGGCCGATCGGCAAGACCTGGGACATGGGCGAGCAGACCGTCGAGGCCCGGCACGCCCAGGACTACGCGGCGGCCACCGGGGACGCAGCCGCGGCCTACTCGGGCGAGGACGCGATCGCGCCGCCGATGCTGCACGTGCGCCTGATGAAGGGCCTGCTCTTTTCCATCGCCGCCGACCCCGAGCTGGGGCTGGACATGCTGCGCCTGGTGCACGGCGGTCACGGGGCGACCTTCCACGCCCCCCTGCGCGTCGGCGACGTGGTGCATGTGCACGGCGAGCTGCTCGAGGTCGAGGAGAAGTCCTCGGGCCTGCTGGTCACCAGCGCGATGTACGCCGACGTCGCGGGCCAGCGGCGGGTGGACTGCACGACCCAGTTCTTCATCCGCGCGAAGGACCCGCCGGCCAAGGGGCCCCGCGCGCCTCGGCCCCCGGCGGCCGACCCGCCCCCTCCGGACTTCGAGGCCGAGTTCACCGTCCCTCCGGACGCCAGCTACGTCTACGCGAAGGCGTCGCTGGACGACAACCCCATCCACGTCAACCCCGAGGTCGCGCGCAGCGCAGGCCTGCCGGACGTCATCCTGCAGGGCCTCTGCACCATGGCGATGACCGTCCGCGAGGGCGTGACCGCTGGCGCGGGCGGGGACCCCCGCAAGCTGCGCCATGCCAGCGTCCGCTTCGCTCGCCCCGTGCTCAACGGCATGCCCCTGAAGACCCGCGGCTGGAGGCTGGCCGACGGCTCCTGGGCGGTCGAGACGCTGGGCCCCGACGGAAAGCCGGTCCTGGACAACGCGATGCTCCGGTTCGAGGCGTGAGGGATCTGCGCACCCTGAGCCCCCGCGAGCTGGAGCTGGCCCTGTCCGCCGCGCTCGGCCAGGTCCCCGCCGACGTCTCGGACCAGCGCGCCGCGCTCGAGGCCCTGGGACAACCGGGAGATCCGCTGCTGCTCACCCTGCGCGAGCTCGAGAGCGCCACCGACGGCCTGCCGCGCGAGCTGGACGGCTGGTTGCTGGGCCGGCCCCTGGCCCAGGACCCGGTCAGCGTGACCGTCGAGGCCTGGGGCAGCGGAGAGCGCCACGCCCTGCGGCTGCTGCGGCCCCAGCATCGCGCCGACCCCGTCTGGCGACGGCGCCTGGAGCGCTCGGTCCAGCCGGAGCTCGGCCCAGCGGTGATCGCCGCCAGCGCGTTCTCGAACCAACCCTGGCCGCACCTGCGCATCACCCTGGGCGGCCCCTCGCTGGCCGACCTGCTGCCGATCGAGGCCGACGATCCGCCGGACAGCCTGCAGATCGCGCGCTTCCTCGCCGGGGGCCTGCTGGGCCTGGAGAGCCTGCACGCCGAGGGGCTGCTGCACGGGGGCGTCGGCCCCGAGCACCTGGTGCAGACCCCCGCGGGCGTGAAGCTGGCCTGGCTGGACCCCGTCTTGCCGGTGGAGCGGGATCCCACCCAGGACCTGGCCGAGCTGGGCCGCACCGTGGCGACGTTGGACCCCACCGGCCGCGACCCCATCGGGGTGCTGGCCCGGGGGCTGGCCGAGGGTCCGCCCCCCACCGCCCTGATGGCCCAGGAGCTGCTCCGAAGGGCGATGTCCGCGGAGCTCGCGGACCGACGCCATCGGGTGGCCCTGCGCGCCCGCGCGGTGACCCGCCGGGTGGACGAGACCGAGCTGCTCCGCCTGGCTCGACGGCTGGGCGCGGCGCTGGCTCCTCCCGAAGGGCGCTGGGTGCTGCGGGCGGGGAACGACGCCGTGATGGTCCTGGCCGAGTCCGACGGCCAGAAGATCCGGGGCGGCCCCGTGGCCGGCCTGGACGCCCGCTTCCTGCCCACCGTCTGGTCCGAGGCCCAGGGCCTGGACGCGATCAGCGCCAGGGCCTTGATGCGGGCCTGGGCCACCCGCCGACGCGGCAACGAGGAGCGCCGAGCCGAGCTGCAGGCCGAGCTCGGGGCCGAGGACACCGGCGCCCACGACCTGTGCCGCTGGCTGAGCGCCCAGTCCAGGCTGCGCGCGGTCCGGATGCTGATGGAGTGCCGGACCTAGGCCGGCGGGGCCTGCTGATCGTCGCGCGTTCGATCTCCGCGGGCGCGGCGGCTACGCTGAGCGGGTGCCACGCTTCATCGACTTGCTGGACGCCGGCGTCGGCCGCACCCCCCAGGTCCTCGACACCGGCGTCGACTACCTGAAACAGCGGCCGGGCCCCACGCGCCTGATCGGCTCGAACGGGCACTACAACGCCGGCTGGCTCGAGAGCTTCGACGGGCAGCTGAACCTGCGCGACAGCGACGCCCTGGATCTGTCCTTCCAGCGCTGGTTCCACCTGGCCTTCGACGGCCCGCAGCACTTCATCGTCTGCAACCTGGCGAACCTCACGCGGGCCAGCAACTGCGCGCTGCTGGTCGTCGACAAGCACACCGGCGCCTTCGAGAACGTCTCGCTCACCCACGTGCGCCCGGGCGACACCGTGCGGCACGACGACGCCCTGCGGCACTTCCACGACGACGAGACGGGCAGCTTCATCCGGACCAGCGCGGACCTGTCCCGGGTCCACATCTGCATGCGCACGCAGCACCTCACCTTCGTCGCGACGGCCCACCACGCGATGGGGCCGCCGATGGTCCAGGTCACGCGCTTCCAGCGTGGCCGCGGCGTGCTGCAGTGGTACCGCATCCTCGAGCTCGAGGCGGGCCTGCTGGCCATCGGCGACCGGGTCTTCGAGATCCCCGCGGGCACGCTCGGCACCTCGGACCGCACGGTCGGCCACATGCGCGGCATCCAGGCATGGAACTGGGTGGCGGCCGTCGGGCACGCCGTCGATCTGGACACCGGCGAGCGGGTCCGGCTGGGTCTGCAGATCGCTCGGGATCGGCCCGGCGCCCGGCCGGTAGTCGAGGCTCGGAAGTACGTGGTCTGGCTCGAGGACAGCGTGCACAAGCTGCCCACCGCCCGCTTCGACTACGAGCTCCTGGACGAGGACAACGAGACCGGCCCCTGGCGCATCGTGAGCGAGGGAGACCAGGCCCTGGAGCTGGACTTCACGCCCAGGTTCCACCGCCGGGAGCGCCGCGAGCGCATGCTCGTGAACGCCGACTTCAACCAGTACTACGGCCAGCTCTCGGGGCGGGTCGCCGTCGCCGGCCGCCGCTTCGAGCTGGAGCCCTGCTTCGCCGTGACCGAGCAGTCCCTGCTCGAGCTGTGATCTGGCTCCTGGCCTGCACGGGGAGGTGCCCCGAGGGCTTCGAGCCCGGCCCCCAGCGAGCGCTCGAGGAGCTCGCCGGCCAGGAGCTCGCGCCCGTCTGCCTCGGTGAGCTCGAGCACTCCGTCACGGACGGGGCCCTGCTCCTGCTCGACCGGGACCTGGAGCTGACCGCCCAGGGAGCACGCGCGGCCCACCTCCAGCAGCACCTCGAGCGCCCTCCGCTGAGCCCGGGACCGGGCTGCCTCGACCGGGCGATCCGGGCCGAGGCCCGCGCCTGGGTGGGGGAGCTCTCGATCCGCGAGGCGCACGGGCTGCCCCTGCGCTACCCCTTCGAGCGAGCCTGGCGAGAGGGCCACGACGAGCGCGTGGTCGAGACGTGGCTGTGGGACAATCCCGCCGGCGGCCCCCACGTCGACGGCCTCGTCGACGCCTACCGGCTGCGCTGTGAGGCCTGAATGCTGCTCGTGATGGTGAACCTGGCGCTGGCCGACGCGATCGGGCCCGACCCCGAGGGCTGCCCCAACGGCTCGATCGGGACCAGCTCGCACGCCGGCGAGTGGTGCGAGCCGACGGTCTGCTTCGTGGACGACGCCGAGTGCCGCACCGGGGACTGCGTGGAGGGCATTGGCCTCTGCATCACGCGCGAGGAGGTCGGCTGCGGCGGCATGCGACGTGACTCGGGCGAGCCCTGCACCTTCACCAAGGAAGAGGCGCACGGGACCTGCAGCGAGCAGTCCGACTGCAGCCAGGGCAGCTGCGAGATCGCCAGCCGCTGCGGCTCCAAGGTCGCGGCGGTCTGTGGCTGCAGCGGCCTCGGGGCCGGCTCGGCCGCCCTGGGCCTGGCCTTGCTGGCCCTGGCCGGCCTGACCCGGAGGGGGCGCCGATGATCCTGCTGCTGAGCCAGCTCGCCCTGGCCGACGTGATCCGCTCGGTCCCCATGGACTGCCCCCCTGGCAGCAGCGAGTCCATGAACCACACCGGCACCTGGTGCCAGCCCGACCCGGCCTGCACCGAGGCCTGCCCGACCGAGGGCGAGACCTGCACCCCCGAGGTCGGCCTCTGCGTCCAGACCACCACCGAGCGCTGCGGCGGGCGGGCCTCCTTCGACCAGGAGTGCACCTGGGACAAGACCCAGGCGCTGGGCGTCTGCGCCTCGGACGCGGACTGCATGTCAGGGAGCTGCCTGCGCGCCTCGCGCTGCCTCACCGGGGACGAGGGCGCCCAGGTCTCGCCCGGCACGAGGTCCCTGCCGGCCGCGCTCAAGGACGGGCCGGTCACCCCGGACGCGCCCGAGCCCAAGCGCTGCTCCACGACCGGAGTGGCCAGCTCGGGCCTGGGGCTGCTGTTGCTCCTGCTGGCCGGCCTGACGCGCCGCCGGTGAGCCCTCAGCTCGTCGCGCTGCTCCTCAGCCTGGGCGTCGAGGTGCCCATCCTGCTGGCGCTGGTCCGCTGGCGCGCCTGGCCCTGCGACTGGCGCCGGCTGCTGCTGCTCGCGCCCGGCGTGACCCTGCTCACCCACCCCTTCGCCTGGGCCCTGAACGAGGACCTGGCGCAGGTCGCGATGCTCCCCCGCCTGGCCTTCATCGAGCTGGCGGTGGTGCTGATCGAGGGCCTGATCCTGGGCCACTGGGCCAGGCTCGGCGTGGCGCGAGGCTTCCAGCTGGCGCTGCTGGCCAACGCCGCCAGCTTCCTCGCCGGGCTGCTCGTCTTCCGCTGATCGAGCGGCCTCAGCCGCCCTGGATCGTCAGCAGGTAGGTCCGCCCGCAGTCCGCGTTCGCGATGGCGCCGACCACCACCTCGTAGGTGCCGCCGTCGTCGGGCCCGGACTCGTCCT